>CAZHOV010000042.1:0-34746 GCA_964534315.1 uncultured Saprospiraceae bacterium
TCTTTTTTTCAAAGTTCGCTTTTTTTCTCCATTTTTGCACAATCTGACGGTGCAGCGGTACAGAGGTATAAGGGGGGAGAGGTACAGCGGTACAGTGGTCTAACGGTACAGTGGTACAAGGGTGCAAGGGTGCAACGGTACAGTGGTACAGGGGGGCAGCGGTTTAGAGGGGCAATGGTGTAGCGGTACAAGGGTACAATAGGATAGAGGTACAAGGCTATAGAGTTACAGCGGTACAGGGGGGTATAGATGCATTCAGTTCCAAATGGGTAGCCTTCATTTAATTATGCCGATCAGTTTTTAATTAATTGATTATCAATTTATTAATATTAGTTAGGCTAATTAATTTAAACGGCCCCCCAAATGAGGAGCTTTTTATTTGTAAGCTTATGGTAATTAATTTTTAATTAAAATAGTAAGCTGTAAGGCAAAAAAATAAAAAGAATAATTTTGATTTGCCACTTACGGTTTCCTAATTAATTTCTTTCCATTTTATCCTTATCTTTCCTTTTGTAAAATATGTAAATTTGCACCGTTGCACCGCTGCACCGTTGCACCGCTGCACCGTTTCGCCGTTGCACCGTTTCGCCGTTGCACCGTTGCACCGTTGCACCGTTGCACCGTTGCACCGCTGCACCGTTGCACCGCTGCACCGTTGCACCGCTGCACCGTTGCACCGTTGCACCGTTGCACCGTTAAACCGTTAAACCGTTAAATCCATGCGTCTTATTATTCTTGGTTTTCTTTTTTGTAGCATGTCATCTGCCGTGATATTTGGTCAATCAGCAAAAGCTTTTGAGAAAGCTGGTGATAAAGTCAAAGGGGAAGGTAATCTCGGTGCAGCTTTGTATTATTATGAAAATGCGGCGGAAATAAAACCCGAAGAACCCAGGCTGCTGCACAAATGTGCGGAAACGGCACACGCCTTTCAGGTGTTTGAAGTGGCAAAATCTTATTATTCTAAATTGTTGGATCAAGACGAATACGGTAAGCATAAGGAGGTGCTCTGGGGAATGGCTAAAGTGGAAAAAAGCCTTGGGAACTATGAAGAAGCGATTCGCTGGCTAAAATTGTTGAAGGCAGAAGAGTTGGAGACAAACTGGCAAAAACAAGTGAACCAAGAAATTGCCGATTGCACGTGGGCCCTCGAACAGATAATGGAGGCTAATACCATACTGATCGAACACCTGGACAAAAAGATCAATTCGAGATACTCGGACTTTGCGCCGCAAAAGATGGGGGATTCCCTAATCTTTTCCACCTATAAGTATGAGTTTAAAGAAGATAAACACCGGCCAAAAAGAAGGTTAACCAAAATTGTGTTGTCAAAAAAGAATCGTAGGGCGAGGCCACTGCGCAGGGGTTTTAATTTTCAGGATGCCCACTCGGCCCATCTCGCCTTCAGTAAATACCCCAACCGCATCTATTTCACCAAGTGCGAATTTATTTCTAGCGCCAATATACGATGTGCCTTATATTCCAGGGAGCGTAAACGCGAACGCAGCCGCTGGGGAAGCGCCAAAAGGGTTGGAAAGCCCATCAATCTTAAAGGATTTACTACGACACATCCCAATATCGTATGGGATTCAACCAGGCAAAAAGAGGTCCTCTATTTTGTTTCCGACCGCCCCGGTGGAGCAGGAGGATTGGATATCTGGATGAGCGAACTGGACGAGGAAGGAAATTTTTCGGAGCCGGTCAATCTGAAATCGATCAATACGTCAAAAGATGATATTACGCCCTTTTTTCATAAGCCTTCCCAAACGCTTTATTTTTCTTCTGAAGGCTACAGCAGGTATGGAGGGTTTGATATTGTGAGATCCATGTGGGTAGATAGCACGTGGTCAACTCCTGTTTTGCTGGATTATCCGGTCAATACTTCTTACAACGATTTGTATTATTCGCTGGATGCAGATTCCACTGAAGCCTATTTTGCTTCTAACCGGCTGGGATCCAGATATTTAAATCCTGACAACAAAACGTGCTGTAACGATATCTACCGGGCAGTCTTTCCAGAGCCGCTTCCGCCTCCTGAAGAGGACCTTGTCGATTCAACCGAGTTGGTTGCGGAAGTGCCAGTTGATACGGTACCACTGCCCAAAGAGCTGGAAACCCTGGAAGATTTTCTACCCCTGGCCCTCTATTTTCACAATGATGAGCCGGATCGACGGTCCAAAAAAAGCACGACCAAAAAGACTTATACCGATACCTACTATCCTTATTACGAGATGAAGGAAGAATATATCGAAGAGTACACGAGGCCGCTGGAAGGAGAGTCTATTTATGAAGCAGAAGATGAACTCGATGACTTTTTTGAAGAAAAAGTCCGTAAAGGGTTTGAACACTTGAATAAATTTTCGGAAATTTTACTCAGCCGATTGGAAAACGGAGATGAAGTAGAGATTTTTATTAAAGGCTTCACTAGTCCTCGCGCCCAATCTGATTATAACCTGGCATTGGGAAAACGACGGATCAGCAGTTTATTGAATCACTTCGCCAGTTACCGGGATGGTATTTTTGCACCTTATCTGCAATCGCGCCAGCTCATCCTCTCTGAGCGCTCGTTTGGCGAAGAACAAGCTCGTAAGACCGTAAGTGATCAACTGGAAGATAAGCGAAATTCTATCTACAGCGTAGAGGCTGCAGTGGAGCGAAGGGTAGAAATTGTCGAAATTAGATAGGATAATCCGCACCTGATCGGGCAAGAATTGCAGGATTGGTATCTGGATATAAAATGAGGAGTGAGCATAGCTCAGGAAGTCCACTAAAAGGCTGAAAGCCTTTAATTTGTATAGCCCCGTATGAAATGCGGGGTAGTCAGGCATTCATTTTAGAACCCTCAAGGGGGTTCAATGAATACTACATCTGAATCCGTTGATTCCGTAAAATAAATTATTTGAAAATAGCTTGGAGCGTAAGCAAGTAATTGTGGATCGATAATTTTCCATTGTTTACACTAAACCATTTTTTTCCACTAACCCGGAAAAGAATACCTTGATCCAAAAATTTACTTTTTTCCTTTAGTAGACGAAAGGATTTCAACTTTTTAAAAGGAAGGGTAGAGAGAAAAGAAAGCCTCTCTAAATCTACCGACAAGTTGCCATGTTGATCATTAGACATAATCACATTTCCTTTACTGGAACGCAGATTTAGAGAAGTTTCTATGTGTACCTTTTTTACCACTACGAGCTCTTTTCAGAAGTAGAGATGGTAAGGGTACCTTCGAATTGCCATTCAGCTTTCTTTTGAGAGCCGACACTCTGAGGTACATGCACTTTAAAATCTTTGAAATCGTAAGTGATCTCGGCATTTCTACCGGTCAACTTGTCATAAAGACCAATGGCCAAATCAGGCCAGCTTTCTACTTTTTTAGTTTCGTCAGACATATTTGTTTGGATTTTTGCCTAACTAACTCAAAAGGTAAATAATTGTTTAAAAAACACCCAATTATTTTTACCCAGCATTTTCATAAGCCTCTTTTAACCAGTTGATTACATCTTCTGAAATATCCTCTTGTCCTTCAAGCCTTATGCGGTGAGCACACATTGCATTTACAACAATTCCTCTAATTCCAACTCATAATCATATTGTAAGTCTTCATGGAGCTTGGAAATATTTTTTCGGATCAGTTCAATTTGGCGTTGGTAGAGATTCCTGAGGATCCGGTTTCTGGAATAAGAAGGGCTGAAGTTTTTTAGCTTGTAGCAAAAGTAAAGTAGCAACTCCACTTCCGTAGGTTTCTTTTTGGAGTATCGGATGTATTTCTTTACCTCCCTTAATATTTTTCGAACCCCCTTTTTGATAAAATAATAGCTTCTGGTGTTGATGGCTCCAAATTGCCGGTCAATTTCTGCTTTTACGCTTTTGATATAAGCTTCCTCATCCGTTGCTTCAAATAATAAGTAGGTGAGCAGTTCTTTAGTTTCCTTTTTAAACTTGGCGAGTTTCAGGCATATTTCTTTGAGTTCTTTAGGGGATCGGGTTTCTAAGGCTTGCTTTAATTCTTTTACAGTCGCTGCTTTCATGAATGCTACTTACTTTTTGATCTTGGCCAGGTATTTCCTCAAATCGTGTTCGATGCCCGACGGAAACCGGACATTTTCCTCCACACCAATGTAAACGAGGCTAATGGATTCGTCGGGCTCAAAGATGCTTTCGTATTTACTCGTCCACAAAATCAGGTGGATCTCCAGGTCTTTCAGGCGCGGAATCTTTTCTTTTAAATCCGGATTTTCCTTTATCAATCGAAGCACTTCATAATTATTTTCCTTCATAATATTTTGGGTATACCCCCGGATAATTTTATGGTATCGCTGCTCCCGGTCATTCATTTTCTTATAGTACTTTGAAAAAACTGTTCTCAATTGATAAGCCATGTTCGATAGTACCTCCAGCAAGAGCAAAAATTAATCCATCATGGAATTCATGCCTTACATTAGAATCCTTTTCTATTTTCAGATATTCCTTGATCGTTACTTTATTGTATTTCTTCGCCTCCATTTTACATTTTAATGAAAACTACCCTTTTTTTCTAATAATTGCAATTATTGGTATCAGGTAATCCCTATATTTTTTTAGCGATTAGGGTCAAATCTGGTTCTTCTACAGTAAGAGAGACGATTTCCTTCTTTTTTTCCTGAAAGGAGATCGTCACAGAACTGGTTCCGTTATAAATAAATTGATTGGGAGCAGTCTGATCTGGTAAAAACAATATTGGGTATGGATACAGCCAATACGCCAAATACGGTGCTTTATATCGCCCTTCTTCTGGAAACAGAAAACTTATTAAGCATAAGGGAAAAATTTTTGGGTTATTGTCATGAGTTAAGCAACTAATTAATTCTTCTTTCTCCCTTCGATAATTGAAAATACAACTCCTAGTATAATAGCCAGTCTAAAGGAAGTTTCCCAGTCTACAGCACCAGAGCCATAAAAAATAAAACTCCACATGAAAGTGACAAGCACACTTACTACCAAGGTGATAATAAAAGTCACTACAAATCCGGAAATTAAGTTTTTACTATTCATTTTATTTGTTATTTGTTATTTGTTAATTTGGGAAAAGAATTCATTGTTTTAATAAATTTTTAACGTGGAGAATTCTGCCTTTATAAGATATAACCAGGATTTTACCCTATTTGGTTTCCAGCATTTGATGATGTTGGGATTTATGTTACTCATAAGTTTTATGCTTCCTTTTGGAGCTAAATATTTTCTATCTCCCTCCAAAAGGCTTTTATTAAACCGGATCATGGTCGTCTTTATCTCCTTCTGGGCGCTGGCTTATGTAGTGATCAGACTATGGCTGGGTGATTTTAATTACAAAGAGGACTTACCCCTTGATATTTGCAATATAACGGCATTGATGCTGCCGTTTCTGATGTGGACCCCATCTTACAAAGTTCATGAGGTCTTGTATTTCTGGATATTAGCCGGTACGCTTCAGGCCATTATCACCCCCCATTTATTTAATGGATTTCCAAATTATATATTTTTCAAATATTGGATTGTCCATGGCGGTCTGGTGGTGTATGCTGTTTATGTAACGGTGGCGTTTGGGTTTGAACCCAGGTTGAGGAGTATTTGGAAAGCTTTTGTCGCTCTTCAATTGTATGTGATTGTGGTTTTTGGTATCAATTTATTATTAGATTCCAATTACGTGTATATTCTAAGAAAACCACCAACCGCCTCTGCTCTGGATTATCTCGGTCCATGGCCCTGGTATATACTGGTCGGAGAGTTGGTGGCGGTAGTCTTGTTCTTTGTTTTTTACGCACCATTTGGCGTGCATAAGTTGAGGCAAAAAGCGGAGATTCATTAAATCCTGATTCCTACCAGCAAACCAATATTTAATAGCATAAGTTGAGCAGTAAGAACGGTAAAAAGTAGGCTTTTCCATGAAACTTAATCATTTTTTAATCCCAACTGGTTTCCAACACCAACTTTTGTCCTTATTTTTGTACAACACCACCCATCTTTTCCTGTGCAAAATTTTGTATCAAAAATAGCACGTCTGTCTATTTTACGCCGACAAAGATTACTTTAACGACTAATTTTAACCCATGCAACCGATCAAGCGGTCACTCATTCTACTACTTCTTACAGGAGTCTATTTCCTGGGAATCGGACAGGTCACCATTGACTTTACTGCTTCCGATACTACTGGTTGCGGCTCATTGCAGGTAGCTTTTTCAGACAATTCCACCTCAACAGCGGGAGCGATCGTAGCCTGGGATTGGGACCTTGGAGGGGTAGCTTCTTCCAATCCCAACCCCGGCCGGATCTTCGGTACACCCGGTGCCTTCGATATCTGCCTTACCGTAACTGATGCTGCTGGCAATACGGCATCCCTCTGCAAAGAAGGGTTTATCCAGGTCTTCGAATTACCCCAACCGGAATTTTCTTCTTCCCCAACAGAGGGATGTGCGCCACTGGAAGTAACCTTTCAAGACTTGTCCGAACCCGGCGATGGAGCGATCACCGAATGGGTATGGGGCGTCGGGGGGAACTGCGGAGTGGTCTTTACTTCAACAGCCGATACTTCTTTTTCTTGCCTTTACGATATCCCCGATCAATATGGTGTGAGTCTCACCCTTTTTGATGAAAACGGATGCTCCAACACCATCAATAAAATGAATCTAATCGAAGCATTCGCTGTGCCGGAACTGGACATCACTTCGGATGTTAATTCTTCTTGCACGTTTCCATTCGAGGTTAACTTTTTTAATAATAATATTCAACCCGGCGTAAATTACGAGTGGAACTTTGGAAATGGTATTCAGTTTTCGGGAGCGACTCCTCCTCCGGTGTTTTACAACGCCAATGGCAATTATTCGGTAACGGTAATCGCCCAGGATCCTAGCTCGGGTTGCGCGGATACCTTAGTACTTGAAGATTTTATCAATGTAGGAGGTATTGTTGAATTTGAAACATCCCCTCAGGAAGGTTGCCTAGGGGAGGAATTTGTTTTTTCGGACTTTTCCCCCGAAACTGCTGATAGTATTCTTTGGGATTTTGGAGATGGCAATATTTCTTCATTATTCAATCCCTCTCATTTCTACAATGCTCCTGGCTGTTACACCATTACATTGACCCGTTATTTGGACAATTGCATTCAGGTAGACTCCTTCTCCTGCATAGAGGTCCTGCCCATTCCTGATATTAGTTTTACTTTTGATCATCCACAAGCATGTGAGCTCCCCCATATTGTCGAATTTTTTGGCGTGGCGAACGACCCCAATATTGTCAGCTGGCAATGGAATTTTGGAGATGGCAACAGCGGAACAGGACCAAATCCTATCCATGAATACAATAGTTTCGGTAATTTTCCGGTAACCCTCACTGTGCAAAACATTAACGGGTGTGTGCAAACTGTTTCAACTGGAGTGGTTGAAATTCAGCCGCTTACAGCCAATGTCCTAGATGCAGAGATCGGTGGTTGTACGCCGCTTTCATTTACCCTAGAGGATAATTCCTCATCTATTGTCCCGATTACCAGTTGGTACTGGGAATTTACGACTCCGGCAGGAGTGTTCTCCTCTACAGATCCTAATCCCTCGTTTTCAGTAGTTGATACGGGGCGATATGATGTAACCCTGATTGTCGAAAATATGCTGGGATGTGTTGATACTGCCGTTTTTGAGGAAATGATACAGGTAGGGCTGGTTCCGCAGGGAACCTTCTTTGCCGATCCTTTGCAAGCTTGTGTGGAAGCCCCGGTTCAATTTTTTGAGTCGGTGAGCGATTTTACAGATGCGATTCTATGGGATTTTGACGGGAATGGATCAATTGACGGAATGGGAGAAAACCCCACTCACAATTACAGCGATCCGGATATCTATGATGTAACCATGTTTTTGTCTCATAATGGATGTACAGAGGAGGTTACCCTGACCGACTATGTGGAAATTCTCGTCCCCCTGGCTCTGTTTGACGTAGTCCGATCGTGTGATGATCCGTACACCGTAACAGTGATCAACGAATCCGTTGGTGCTACCTCTTTAACCTGGGACATGGGTGATCCGTCAACAACAATAGATATATCTAATCAGGATACCTTCACCTACACCTATCCTCAAACCGGAGATTATACTATATCCTTAAATATTTCCAATGCAACTACCGGGTGTACCCATGCCAACAGTTCGACTATTTCGATTACCGAGCCGGAAGCTCAGTTCGACCTTTCACCTACTACTGGTTGTGTTCCTCTTGAAGTTGGGGTGGTGAATAACTCTGCTTTTGCTGAATCGTTTACCTGGTCGGCTCCCGGGGGACAGATCATTGGCGCAACAGCGGCAGAACCCCTGATCGTCTATCCGGACAGCGGAGCGTTTACCAATGTCCAATTAATCATTACTGATCTCAATGGCTGTCAGGATACTACTCTCTTTACCGATAGTATTTTTGTGAATGGAATAGATATCGATTTCTTGATTAATCCTATTCCGTTATGTACGCCCGCTTCCGTGATGTTGACCAACAATTCAACCAATCTTTACGGGCAATCGGTGCAGTGGGAATGGATGATAGGAGATAGTTTGGCCTTTTATTTGGGGGAATCGGTAAGTTTTCTGTTGGATACGACGGGAACATTTTCAGTAACCCTTCAGGTGACGGATAATCTGGGGTGCACGAATGAAGCCACCCTTGAAGATGCCTTGGTTGCTTCCATGCCGGTTGCCTCATTCGAGTCGGAAACGTTGGGGTGTATAGATGGGCCGATTGAGTTTATTAATTTATCGGAAGGAGAGGGGATGACTTATTTGTGGGAGTTTGGTGATAATAACACCTCTACTCAAATCAACCCTGTCCATAGCTATGCTACAGAGGATACTTTTTCTGTTTGTCTTACAGTGACAGATTTTAACGGGTGTGAAAATACTTTTTGCAGGGATATAGAAATTGCTGAGCCGATTGCAGCCTTTGAGGCGGATTCCACCTTTGCCTTTTGTCCCCCTTTAACGGTCAACTTTACCAATCTGTCGGAAAATGCTACCAGTTATTTTTGGGATTTTGGAGATTCCAGCGGGGTGTCTACTCTGGTAAATCCCCCAAAGATATATACGGAGCCAGGCATTTATGATGTCAGTCTCATTGCTGTGCGGTCATCTGTTTGTGCAGATACGATTACCCTTGGAGATTACATTACCATTAATGGCCCCGTAGGTGATTTTACTTTTCAAGTAGATACGAGTTGTATTCCTATGACGGTTACCTTTTTTGCTGAATCCAATGACAATTATCTATACATCTGGGATTACGATGATGGTTCTTCCCTGGATTCCGCTTTTAATGCAATAACCGATACCGCTTCGCATGTGTATGCTGAAGTAGATATTTACACCCCTCGCTTTTCTATGGTTGACGATTTTGGTTGCAAGGTTACGATTGAGTCTCCGGACTCCATAATAGCTCCATTTTTAGAGCTTGATTTTCAAACCCTGGATGCTCAGGCTTGTGAATCGCTGAACACTACTTTTGTTAATTTGAGTACTTCCACCTTACCTATCGAATTTACCTTCTGGGAGTTTGAAGGTGGCAATCCGGTTAATACGGATGAATCAGAACCTGTAGTTAGTTATTCCACTCCAGGGCTTTATGACGTAACCCTGATTGCAGGAAATGGTTTCTGTACGGATACCTTGACGGTACCCGAGTTGATTGAAATAGGTGAGCCGCCCATTGCGGGTTTCGATATGTTGCCAGACCAGGGTTGCGCACCGTTGGAGGTTCAATTTATAGATCAATCATCGGTGCAATTTGGCGATATCATTTCCTGGGATTGGACTTTCGAAGGCAATGGTACTTCGGTGGAGCAAAATCCGATGCGTACTTTTTCTGTTGAGGATTCTATTACTGTTCAGCTTATTGTAGAATCTTCTCTGGGCTGCCTGGATACGGTTGCAGACATATTATCGGTTTTTCCGGTGGTAGATATATCTTTGAATGCGCCCTCAACTATTTGCCGTGGGCAATCGGTACAACTACAGGCTACTATAACCGGCGACACCGCAGGCTTAATGCTGTCCTGGTTGCCAACGCTGGGATTAAGTTGCACCGATTGCTTAAACCCTGTTGCCAGCCCCAACGATTCTACTCTATACACACTAACCGCCACCACTCCGGAGGGCTGTGTTACTACTGCCGGGGTACAGGTGAATGTCCGTCCGTTTGAAGCACCCCAAATTACCCTCACCGAAGATACGACCATTTGCGCCAATACGTTTGTTCAGCTTTTCGCAACCGGCGGAGACCAACCTCAGGATTACCTTTGGGACTCCTCGAGGGAAGGGTTAAGCTGCTACCAGGCCTGTAATAATCCTATCGCCACGCCTCAGGTAACTACCACCTATATCGTTTCGGTAACCAATGATTTTGCCTGTATATCAGTGGATTCAGTAGAAGTACAAGTTATTGAAGCGGATCAGGATTTTCTGGGAGAGGACCGGGTGATTTGTTTAGGAGATGAAATCAATTTGAGTATTGATCCTTCCGCTGGTGATCAACCATTCTGGCAGCCTTCTACGGGACTGAGTTGCGTTTTTTGCTACGATCCCGTGGGCCGTCCCCAAACCCCGACCTTGTATATTGCCGATATAACCAGCCCGGAGGGCTGTCCGATTAGAGATAGCGTATTTATAGATGTACTTACTGCCGCCGATATTGATGCGGGGCGTGATACCGTGGTTTGTTTGGGCGAATCTATGATCCTCAACGGGTCCGGTTCAGGTATCCCAAGCTGGTCCCCTGCAGGAGTTCTCGATAACCCGATGATCCTGAATCCGGAGGCCTTTCCGGAAGAATCCGCGACTTTTTATCTGACGCTGGAAAGCGGTAATTGTATATTAACGGATAGCGTAACGATAGCCATTGCT
Source organism: uncultured Saprospiraceae bacterium (assembly GCA_964534315.1). Classification (GTDB taxonomy): domain Bacteria; phylum Bacteroidota; class Bacteroidia; order Chitinophagales; family Saprospiraceae; genus CAZHOV01. The sequence goes on from CAZHOV010000042.1 coordinate 10,878, forward strand.
GATCTGGTAGAAATTGAAGCGCAGGGAGGTGTGATTTGTGAGGGAGAACGTATTCAATTGACGGTAAAAGGAAATGCAAGTGCTTATCTGTGGTCACCTTCTGATTTAGTTGATAATCCGAATAGTAACAGTCCTTTTGCTGCTCCTCTTTCCAGTACTGAGTTTACGGTAATAGGCGCCAGAGCATCCTGCACGCCGGATACCGCTGTGGTGCAAGTAGAGGTTAATCCTAATCCGGAGTTTATGCTACTGGACCGATACTTTTTTTTCCCGGGGCAAGAACTACAGCTTGACGCTACTGCTCAGGGAGCCGGCACCTACGATTACGACTGGGTACCGTCGATAGGATTAAGTTGCGATTTTTGTCCAAACCCCACGGTAGCTATTGAACAAACCACCGAATATCGGTTAACGGTTACGAACAGGCAAACTGGTTGTTCAGCTACCCAAACCACTTTGATTCAACTGCTGAACGATTGTCCCGAAACGTTGATCAGCGTTCCCAATGCTTTTACCCCGAATGGAGACGGAGAAAATGACGTGTTAATGATTACGCGCTCTCAGTCTATTGAACGTATTAATTCTTTCAGCATCTTTGACCGTTGGGGAGAGTTGGTTTTTGAAACCAGTGATATCAATGCAACCTGGAATGGAGAATTCCGAGGAGCGCAAATGCTTCCCGGGGTATATGTTTATTTTTTGGAGGCGGTATGTCCTTTAAATAATGAATTGATCCAGCTATGGGGAGATATCTCTTTGATCCGGTAATCATCGATAAAATGTAAGTTTATAGTCATGCTTTCATGGCCAACCATCTAAAAATAAATAGATTTAATAGATTTGTTCTCTTAAATAACTTTTCTTTGACTAAAATTGCATTATCGGGCGCAAAGGGATGCAGTACGTTAACGGTTAGCCCAACTTAGTTGTCTAAATCCGCAACCATGGATGCATTGGCTAAAAAGAAAGCAAGAGAACGGATCTGGAGTTTTATCAGCAAGCGGAGTGTGTATCATACTGCTTTCTGGTTATTGGTATTTGTAGTATTATTGGCCTATAATTCTGGTGTAGCTAGTTTGGGGTTAAGAGTGGTAGCTGAAACATTCAATACCCTCTTTTATGCGGTATTGGTTTACTTTAATTTATGGTACCTCATTCCCAATTATTTAACCGAAAAAAAGTTTCTCCTTTACGGCGCTTTATTGATCGTCTCGGCTGTAATTTTAACCCCTCTTAAATTATTCGCTTTTTACTTCATCTATTCGGGATATCCTCAGGCTCAGGCCGACTTGATCAACGACCAGTTTTATTTCTTTCTTTCGGGGTTTGTATTTGCCGGATCATCCACCATTGTCAAGATCGTAAAAGATTGGTTCAAACAACAACAGGAGCAAAAGGATATGCAAACCCAGACTATGCAATCCGAATTGCGTTTCCTTAAATCTCAAATTAACCCTCATTTTCTCTTCAATACCCTCAATAACTTGTATGCGCTTACCCTGAAAAAATCGGATAAGGCCCCCGAAATCGTGATCAAACTATCGGAGATGATGCGGTATATGTTGTATGAATGTAATGAAAAGCGGGTTCCTCTTGAGAAAGAAGTTAAGTATATCCATAACTATCTGGATCTTGAAAAACTGCGGCAGGGTAAAAACGTAGATATTAAATTTGATGTGGTGGGTAATGTAAAAGACCAGCGAATAGCCCCCCTGATGTTCATTCCTTTTCTGGAGAATAGCTTCAAACACGGCTTAAGCAATCTTCTTACCCACGGTTACGTACATATCTATCTGGAAGTCCAGGGCCGCCAGCTCAAATTTGCCATCGAGAACAGCAAACCTGAAAAATTGAGTGCTCCAGAACGCCGCAAGGTTGGAGGCATAGGCCTGGTGAATGTCAAACGGCGCCTGAATCTACAATATCCCGACAACCATCAGCTCACCATAAAAGACAGCCCTAAATCCTACGCCATCGAACTTCAATTGGACCTAGACTATGCATAATACCGACAAGCGTATTTTTCTGATCGGATTTATGGGAACCGGAAAAACAACGCTCGGCAAGGCCCTCGCTCAACAATTTAATTGGCCATTCAAAGATACGGACGATCTGGTGGTTCAGTGCGCCGGACAATCCATACCCGAAATTTTTAAATCTCAGGGTCAGCAATATTTTCGGCTGTTGGAAAGCCAGGTGGTCCGTCAAACTTTACGGTTTTATCCTGCCATTGTCGCCACCGGTGGCGGCCTCCCTTGTTTCTGGAATAACCTTGAATGGATGAATGCCAACGGCCTCACTATTTTTCTGGATAGCCCCTTGCAACTCATTGAGCAACGACTAATCAACGACCCCAATAGACCCCTTCTAAAAAGTAATGACTGGAAGCACTTGCTTCAATATCGGAAAAGCATCTATGAGCAAGCAAAGATCACGGTAAGGTGTACCGGTGTGCTGAAACAGGATTTAAAAATGATCAATCAAAAACTGAACCAATGAAATTACTCCCTCTGGTCCTCCTGTCCTCCAATCTCAATCTTCCCGATCATATACGTCCTACATTCCCCGCTAATTTCCACCCGGTCATCTTTCAGCCGACACTCCAACTCGCCACCTCTTTTGGATAGTTGACGGGCTGTCAAGTGATCTTTTCCTAGAGTCACTGCCCAATAAGGCGTCAAGGTAGTATGGGCAGAGCCCGTCACCGGATCCTCGGGAATACCATAAGCAGGATAAAAACAGCGGGATACAAAATCGACCTCTTCGCCGGGAGCGGAGACGATCAAGCCCCTGCCGCCCAGTTGTTCGATGGCATAGAAATTGGGGTCCAGGCTTTCTACTTGCGATTGTCGGTCTACAATGACTAATATATCCTCTTTCCCCTGTAAACATTGCTTTGGTTGAAGCCCAATGCTTTCCACAATACGTGGAATAACATCGAACGGCTCCAGGATGTCGGCTGGAAAATCAAGCGTATATTTCCCGTCATCGAAGCGTACTCCCAATGGTCCCGAGAGCGAGTTAAGGGTAAGGTGCTGTCCTTCATATCCAAGTTCAGTCTTCAGCACATGCGCGGTGGCCAGGGTGGCATGTCCGCATAGATTAACTTCTTTAACCGGCGTAAACCACCTTATCCGGTATCCTTCAGCCTCTTTTACAAGAAAGGCAGTTTCGGAAAGGTTATTTTCTTCTGCTATCTGCTGCATAAGTCCATCTGTTAGCCACTCCTCCAATGGAATGACTGCTGCTGGATTCCCGCCAAAAAGCTGATTGGTGAAGGCGTCTACTTGGAAAAGCGTCATAAAATTCAATTAAATAATTAGCAATGAACAATTAGCAATTAAAAGAAGGCAAAGGGAATTAAAATGAAATGAGGAATAAACCTAAGAATTTAATATTGAATTCGTTGGTCTGGAAACCAACATTATGTTTGTATCTGGGCAAGAGCCCTCAGGTATGGTCCTCCGGTCACATCGTCTTAACGATAAACTTATTCTTTTTCCCATTCTCCACCATAAAGTATTTACCATGAAGGAGTACCTCTTGGTTGATCATTGCCTCGTGGTTGGTAATCTTATCTTTATTCACAGCGATAGCATTGCCCTTGATGGCTTTGCGGACCTCCGATTTGGATTGGAGAATAGAGGTATGTTCAGATAGCAGATCAACGACATTGACCCCATTAGCCAGCAATTCTTTGGGGATGTCGAACGATCGGATTTCCTGGCTGATAGCTTCCAGAGCGGCTTCGTTTAGGGACAATAACGTCTCTTTTGAAGCTTTTTTATTAAATAACAACTCTGTTACTTTGAGTACGGATTCGTATTCTTCTTTCGAATGTACCCGGATGGTGATCTCCTCGGCAAAGATCCGCTTCAACACTTGCGGGTGCTCAGCATGTTCTTTTTCTAAAGCCTCAATTTCTTGTCTTGATTTAAGAGAGAACGTGCGGAGAAATTTTGGGAGATCACGATCGTCACAGTTGATCCAAAATTGGTAAAATTTATAGGGAGATGTAAAGTTTGGATCAAGCCAGATATTACCTTCTTCCGACTTTCCAAATTTCTTTCCGTCCGCTTTGGTCAGTAGGGGAGTAGTAAAGGCAAACACCTTTTCATTCAGATTTTTTCTGACCATCTCTGTACCTGAGGTAATATTTCCCCATTGGTCACCGCCGCCCATTTGTAGCTTGCAATTGTATTTTTCAAACAGGCATTGAAAGTCATAGGCTTGAATAAGCTGATAGCTAAATTCAGTAAAGGAGATCCCTGTTTCCAACCGCTTTTTTACCGATTCTTTACTCATCATATAATTGACCGTCATCGACTTTCCCACATCTCTGAGAAAAGTCATCGCATTCATATCTTTATAGAAATCGTAATTATTGACCAAGACGGCAGCATTATCCACTCCTTCGAAGTCAAGAAACTTTTTGATCTGATTGGCTTGGTGTTGGAGGTTGTTTTCCAGTACTTCGTAATCTAGAAGATCCCGCTCCTTGTCTTTACCGGAAGGATCCCCAATACGACCTGTGGCTCCCCCCATGAGTACGATGGGTGTGTGTCCGCTCAGTTGAAAAAACTTTAACAACATGATGGGGACCATATTGCCTATAGTTAGCGCAGGGGCAGTAGGGTCAAATCCGATATATCCGGTTACTTTTTCTTTAGTCAGCAATTCGTCCAGGCCTGGAGTAGCATCCTGGATAAGGCCTCTCCAGGTTAATTCTTCAAAAAAATTCATTCTTTTTTTATTTTAGGGTGTAAATTTATTAAAAATGGCGTTCTTGTAGCGTATGAATTTTCCATTATTTATTGCTCGCAAGGTAGTTAGTCGAGGAGAGAAGCGTTTTTCCAACCTCATTATTCGTATTTCAATAGCAGCTATAGCGCTGAGTATGGTTGTCATGATCATGGCTACGGCTATGATTGCCGGCTTTAAAAAGGAGATACGAAGTAAGGTTTTTGGATTTTGGGGCCACATTCACATCATGCATGCCAGTATCAATCACACGCTAGAGCCTGTCCCGATCGACAAGAATCAATCTTTTTATCCACATCTGGATACGATTGGTTCGCTGGTTTATCAGGATTATGCTCAACTTTTTGGAGTGTCACTCGAACAGTATATCGTAGAAAAAGAAACATTTGGCGGGGTTCGGCATATTCAGTCTTTTGCAATAAAGCCTGGAATTATCAAAACCAAAGACCAGATGGAAGGTATCATTGTCAAAGGAGTAGATGACCGCTTTGAATGGTCTTTCATGGAACGGTTTTTAGTGGATGGTCAAATGCCGGTATACACAGATTCAGCAATGTCAGAGCAGGTACTGATTTCCCAACAAACTGCCGACCGGCTGGAATTAAAAGTGGGTAGCAAGTTTATCGTGCACTTCGTATCAAAAGGGGAGCAACTTCGCCGCCGATTTGAAGTAAGAGGAATTTACCGGACGGGACTGGATGAATACGATAAGAAATTTATTCTGGCCGATATGCGAAAAGTTCAACAAGTTTTAAACTGGAGCCCCGATCAGGTGGGGGGATTTGAAATCTTTCTGGAAGATATCCGTGACCTTGATGTTTATAAACGTTACCTCTTGCGCAACGAACTCGATTTTAGCCTTTATGCCGAAACGATCCGCGAAAAAGATCCTAGTATATTTGACTGGCTTGAGCTTCAAAATATCAATGAGGCGGTTATCTTAATTCTTATGTTTGTGGTCGCCATCATTAATACGATTACTGCTTTATTGATCTTAATCCTGGAACGGACCAATATGATCGGTATATTAAAAGCGCTGGGCAGTTCTAACTGGAAAATCCAGCGGATCTTTTTATATTATGCTTCTATCATTGTTATAATGGGGCTTTTCTGGGGCAACCTAATTGGACTATTTTTAGCTTTTCTTCAGGATCAATTTAAGTTTATCCGGCTTTCCGAGGCCGATTATTACCTGAGTTATGCGCCTATTCACTGGAATATCTGGACGATCATAGGGTTAAATATTGGCACCTTGGTAATCACTTTCCTGTTTTTGATCATACCTTCCTTTTTGGTCACTACGATCAGTCCGATTAAAGCGATCAGGTTTAAGTAGGTTGGAATAAAAGAAAATATCATAATGAGGGCGCCTCATTGACAAATGAAGGGCCCTCATTATAGATAGGATTATTTTCGTTTCAAAACAATTTCTCCCATAAAGAATGGCTCTCCAACTTTTACCTTTTTATCACTTTTCACGTTCAATGGGAACGTCATGTATTGGTGAGTATTCTCCTTTTGATATTCCAATTGCAGGGTGTATTCGTTAAGCTGTTGACCTTCTTCCATTTCGATCATGTAATATTCAAATTCATTAGAAACATCAGATTGGAAATAGTCACAACCGTTATTGGTACCTGTACCATCAGCGCGGAAGGTTACTTCTCCTCCGTCAGAGGTTTCCCAGGTTCCTACCATGGAGGTAAATTCATCTTCTTTAGAACAAGAAGTTAGGGTTAAAAGAGCAGCAGCAAACAAGAACGATAAGATTTTTAAACTTTTCATAATTACGTTTTTTTAGGTGTTAAATTTTAATAAGTATTAGTTAATTGGTTACATTCAACTATGTTTACACCTGAAAAAACGTACCCTTAGGTTTTGGAAAAAAATCTAAAAGGTTCTGATTTTTTTGTAATCAGCTGATATTCACATATTTTATTTTTGAAAATTAACTGCTTTCTGAGCTTGTGCTCGATACTCATGTACCGGAAACCCAAGTTTTTTCTCATTATCTTTTTAAGATCTGCCACCAAAGCTACATGGCTATTCGTTGATGTTTGAAAAACCCATCATAGCAGCAAACAAATTAAAAAATTCGTACAGACCTAATTGCTCATTGCTAATTGCTCATTGCTCATTGTTCATTGCTAATTCCCCTCTGCATACCGCCTTCTTCGTATCTCCGTCAATTAATTCAATCAAGTAGTTACCTCCTTCTTTTTCAATAGCCAAAAAAGCCTCTATCTGATGTCCGTACAACGCTTCCCGCAAATAATTAATATTAAAAGACCTGATGGACGCCTCTTTATAAAAAGAAATAGGAAATAAATCGGCTATCCACTGAATATATCTCACCGAATTGACATGCTTGTTCAGATCTAAATCACTGTAGCGTACTTTAAATGCATCCTCCAGGGATCTGGAAGCCGTCGAAATCCGGTCTATTTTGGAGGCCGGGTCAATGTGTCTGTTGACTTCCGTAACCCTGTAATCTTCCGCATCTGTCAAAAAGGAAAGAGAGTGGGGGCGGCGGGTATCCCAATCAATAGCTGCCCAGGTTGAAGTGGCTTCACCTATTTTCTTGCCCTTCCCATCAAAAACCCAAAAATTTCGGGTAGTAAATAATTCACCAATATCCTGAATCCAGCTCTCTACAACTATCTTTTCAAATAGGGCAGGGTAGCGCTCCATTTCAATTTTAAGTCTTGTCAGTACCCATGTTTTACCCACTTTCATCAGGTCGGCCACCCCAAACTGACGGTCGTCTGCATGTGTTCGGGCAGCTTCTAATAAATAATGGGAGATAGTAGTTAAAGAGGCTTTACCCCTGAAATCCACTTCGGCCGGTTGCACGTTAAAAGGATATTGACTGATTTTTTCAAGCATAATCCAATCTTTAGGTATTAAGGTATCAAGGCGTCCAGGTATCTGGGTGTCCGGGTGATTTAACGAATAATTTTCTGATCAATTTTTTAGGAGTCTCGCAAAGAAGTAAACGTAATCACGTAGTGACGTAGTCATGAAAATTTCATTTGGTTTGCCCCACCATTAAAATGGTGGGTTGATAATTATAGTATAGGACTACGCATTGCTTCGCCTCTACTATATAGTTTTTATTTTGGCTAAGCCCTATCTGGTGAGTAACTTCATACTTCATACTTCATATTTCATATTTCATATTTTCATATTTTCCCACTACTAACTACTAACTACTAACTACTAACTACCCACTACCCACTACCCACACTTCCCCTAACGATCAAATACTGTCCTAGGATGTAAAACGCCATAATCCAAACACTGGCAAACGGAATAGTAACGGAAAGGCTAAATTTATTGATCGCGATAATGGAATCGGAGATCATAAACAATAAGGCGCCAGTGATGATCATTAAAAAAAATCGCTGTGGAATTTCACCCTTCAAATTAAGGACGCTTACCACCATTCCTCCAATAGCCAAACTATAAACAAAAACAGGGATTTTAAGATCTTGGGGTAAATCTTTCCATAGAAAAGTAAGCATACCAAACATATAAAGCAAAATGGGTAAAACCAGGATTGGGAGCTTACTAATTAGTCCTTTTCCAGGGTTCGGATGACTATTAAAGGAAATAATATAAAAAAGATGAGCCAGTAAAAAACTGCCCAAGCCTACTATAAATAAATAGTCATAATGTGGAGGATGGCTAACAAACATCAAAGCAATATCCCCCATCATAGACCACAACAAAGCCATCATCAGGAATTTGAAAAACCGAGTGGATTTATCGAGTTTGGATTGACTAAGGATAATAGCCAATATCGGCATTAACAAGGGTTTGGTCGCATAAACCACCAGAGAATGATCCACAAAAATAAGGTGAATGACACCAACGATTAAAAAAAGTAGCTCCCAGAGTCGCGTTCTATTCATGAGCGCAAATTTAGGCAATTATTCTTTTTGAAGTATGAAGTATGAAGGCCCCCACCAGCAAAACCCCACCGTTGAAACGGCAGAGTTGATAGTAGATAAAACAACTTACTCTAAGAAGAAAGTTTGGAGGCTCATATCACCAAAAGTGATATGAGCCTCCTCTAGAACCAAACACCTACTTAATGATCACAATAGGAAGTATTGCTCTATCCGCATCTCCTCTGAGCTCCAACCAATAAGTAGCTTCTGAAAGGTCGGTAAACTCAAAAGACTGCATCCAGGTTCCTCCGGCTATATTGATGACGCCGGAAGAAAGGGTTCGGCCCAGCACATCTACTAATCGCCATTCCAATGCATTACCTGAAACACCACTTCCGTTAATGGTAAACGTCCCTTTCGATGGATTCGGGAACAGATTAATACTCCAATTATTGGGAATCGTTGTGGTGTTAACCACATCAATGATGATCGTCTCCGATCCGCTCAGGCAGCCATTGGCATCCATGACTATGATTTCATAGTCGCCATTTTCGAGGTCCATATATTCAAATTGATCGGTAAAGGTCATACCTCCGTCAATACTGTACATATAAGGAGAGGTGCCGCCCAAGGCTTCTATTTCCAAAATATTCCCTACCACTCCGGTGTTAAACGTCAGGGCATCAGGCTCAACCACATCTACAAAGGGAATGTTGAAAACAAAACCATTAGCATCCTGAACCTGAATGGAATAGGTATTGGCACCTAAATTTTCAAAGATAGGGGTAGATTGTAGAGGGCCGTTGTCGATGCTATACATATAGGGTTCAACACCCCCAAGTACATTGTCGATCGAAATAGATCCGTCATCCAACCCATTACAAGAAGTAGGATTGCTGGTAATATTCGCTTGGATGATAACATTGATGGTGGCATTAACTGTCAGTACACAGCCATTTTCATCACGGATGAAAAATACATAGTCCCCGTTATCTAAGCCTGAAAAAGTGTTACTGGTTTGATAATCAACATCATCTAGGCTATATTCCAGCATTCCGGTTCCGCCCATGGCATCAATAGTGACAGTTGTTCCCATCACATTGGTATTGGCTGTAATTGCAGGAGGATCGATAAGGGAAATTTGAGGGGTGGTAAACTGGTTACCAATATCATCCAATACGGTTATGAAATAATCACCGGGAGCAAGGTTTTCAAATACAGATTCATTTTGAAAATCTACTCCGTTAATGCTGTATTGGTAAGGTGGAACACCACCTGAAATATTGGCCTCAATAATACCGTCCGCATTTCCTTCGCAGGATATCTGACTGAGAATACTAGCAAAACCGATGATGACCGAAGGATCTAAAATCTCTATGTTGAAAACCTGATTAGATTGCCATCCGCCAATCGGATCAGTCACATCGAAGCGGAAATTATCGGCGGTGGTCATACTGCCATCATGCTGATAAACAATAAGGCCATTGTCAAGATCTGCTTGCGTAAATTGAGCGCCTAATCCCAAGACATTCATTCCCGGCATGAGCATCAATTCTCCAAACTCAACCGCTTCTAAAATAGTGTAAGTGATATCTTCAGCCGCTACATCAATACGCTCATAAGTTAGTAAGGAAGGAAAAATAGTATTCGCTCCTCCCTGAGGAACCTGGAGCGTATTGTTGTTTATTTGAACTAGCGCATTCGGGTTGGCAGCACGGCAAATTTCCAGGCTCCAATACTCCAACGTACCTCCATCCTGATCAAACGCATCGGAGAGGGTGAGTATCCAGGTACCTTCGGAAGATTCATCGCTAAATCCGGCAAGCGGATTAATGGGCTGGAAATCTCCTTCAATAGCATAAGGGGTACCGCCCTCGCAGGTATTCTCAAAATCATCAGAAGTATTGGGTGCATCATCATCAAAGAAGGCCAAAATATTGTTTTCATTGCATCCAAACTGAGAAGCAGGGAATCCCGGACGTTCAAAAAGGATGATTTCAGTACCTTCAGGAGATTCTAATCGGGCGGAGACATCACCGACATAAGTATGAGATAATTCAAAATTGACATTGACATCAACAATGCTAAAGGCTTCATCTACTTCCAAAGTAGTTGAAAAACTGCCCACTCCATCGTCAGGGATCACTAATCCCGGATCTGTATCTTCCCATATCTGGCAATCTCCTCCTAAGGTCTGAAAGCTAAACCAATCAGAAATATCTCCATCCCCACATTCGTTACTGGGCGTTACCCGCCAGTAGTAAACGGTGAGGGGGGCAAGCATGACTGGCGTATAATTGGAAGCCGAAACGGTTGCCGATTCCACTACATCCGCTCCGAAAGCAGGGGTTGTGGCAATCTCTATAAAATACTCAGAAGCGGCGAAATCAGCTGCCCAGGTGAGCATAGAGTCGGTCGCTATAGCTACACTGCCATCAGCAGGCAACTCTAAAGTAGCCTGTGCAGGAACTCCGGTAGCCAGATTCAGGGTGAGGTTGGCCGTAAGATCAATAGAAGCTGTACTGGCTAATACCTCCATGGTATAAATTCCCGCCATCGCATTTTGAAGATCGCCGATGGTCAATACAACGGTCTCTCCCGGGACGACCGGATTTTGATCGAAATCAAAAGTTGCGCCTGCCGGTACTCCTGTTACGGAAAAGGTAATCTCTTCATCAAATCCGGCCAGCGAAAGGGTACTTAATTCAAAAACAGCATCCTGGTCATTGCATTGAGAGAGAACGTCAACGGAAGGGATGAGCACAAATGTCGGATCCTGAACTTCTTCAATAGTAAAATCTTCATCAGAAATATCGAAAAAGATATTATCCGAACAAACGATTTGAACTCTTGCCTGATCAGTAGCTATGTTGGGTACCACTACATCGTGCGAACCGTCATTGGGTATATTTTCGGCGAGCAATTCGGTGTAGGTAAATCCACCGTCTAGAGAAAGGTAAATATCCACATTGGCGCAGCTTACGGGTGCGTTATTGGTATTTGCTACATCCCAAGTCACTGTTTCAGTCGTAAAAGCCATCCAGGTCACCGGCGTATTTGGCGAAAGAACCAGGAAAGGCCCTGCCTGATTTGTAAATTCCATTGATACATCTACGGCGTTGACGCAGCCGCCTCCCATCGCATTATCTCTTACTGAGCATCTGAAATCCATATCCCGACTTACAGAAGGAATAACTTCCCAGGTAGGCGTAGTACCATTTACAATGGCACTGATATTTGGAAAATAACGGGTTGGCGATGGTGTAGGGGAGTTTGACCTGAAGGCTGGTCCTCCTGAATTGGTCGACTGTGGTGGCATGGTAGCGATTTCATTGTCCATCTGCTCCCAGCAGTAAGTCAATGAATCCCCATCTACATCATCTGCAATAGCGGTAAGAAAGAAAGGGGTTGAAATGGGTAGAATGTAATTATTGCCTGCAGTAGTTACTGTCGGACCACTATTTCCAGTAACTGTAGTTTGGGGACAGTTATCTCCAGCACCATTCTCAATAAAATTGGTGATTTCTTGAATACTAATGGCGTGAAAGTGGTCATCGCTATTATTTTGAACATTTGGGGCACAAATACCGGCATACCCCATGATGGTGGAAGCAGAGCCCGGTTCCATGGCTGTAGCATTTACCCGATTGCACGAATTATTCTGGGTGTGGTTGGCTCCAAATTGGTGGCCCATTTCGTGGGAAACGTAATCAATTACAAACGGGTCCCCAACGGGAGGATTATACCTTGTTACTCCCCAAGCTTTATTATTTCCACAAACAGCATTTAAGCCTGCTACTCCATTATTGCCGCCAAACGCAAGGACATGACCAATATCATAATTATTAAAGCCAATAACATTATCTAAATTAGTTTGATTTTGATCCAACATTTGACCTACCCCAAACCCTCCATTATCGTATGGATCTGTAGCTCCGTTAAGATAAATAATTTCATCATTATTGTCAATTAGGTTCATATGAATGGTAAAATCCCGCTCATATACACTATTAACTCTAGTTAAAATTATGTTCAACTCCGCCATTACATCTGGTATAGTCCCACCATGAAATTGTGAAAACTCCCCTGTACACGCCAGCGCCAACCGATATTCTCTCAACGTACAATCCCCTAAAAAAATGGATTCTGCTACATCATGATCTTCATCTAGCCCACCATGGTCGTGAGAATCCGTTACTCCGCAACTCCATTCGTTGCCTGGGATCCCGTTATAATCCTTCTTATAATACACCTGGTGAATTTCATGCTGTCCGGTAGTCATCACATCAATGAAAACGGTGCTGTGCTTTCCGGAGAGGATCATGGCATGAAACCCTTTGTGCGTCACCCCAAATCGGGCATAAGCAGTTCCGTCTTCCGTACTTTTTCCGGCAAAGGATCGCATGTTGGGGTATTGGGCGGCCAGTCCCGGCTCCATAACGGGAGCTTCCTGTATTAGAAAAGTGCGCGTACTTCCATCAGGCATTGGAAAGGTCAGGGCAATTTCAGAGTTCTCAGCTTCCGGAGTAAACCATAGCGGCGCATCGTCCAGAATTGTATTTAAAGCATCCAGGTCGACATCAATGGTTCTGTAAATTCTTGGCTCGATCCAACGAGTGCCTTCGAGGTCTTCGATAACCCCCGGCTCAGCATCGGTCCACCAGTTTTGGCTTTGTAAGTTTTGTTGAAAAGTGAAAAGGGTCAATAAAAGTAGCAGGTAGGAGAATAACTTCATGTGTTAGGTTTTTGATGAAATTTAAATAGCAAGCGTAATGGTTAAGTAATTGAATTATTTTTCTAAATAAAGAAATGCAAAATTACCTAAATATTAATTATTTCGAAAACCTATTATCAAACCTAAATAGTCGGCTGCTTTTAATTATAAATGATTTTCTACAAATTCCAATTTCTTTTGTCTCCTTCCTTAAAATTGGTAATTTTGAGTTATTGAAAAAGAATTATCAAAAAAAATAATGATCGTGATGCAGCGGATTCTATATTTCTTATTCCTATTGATCGTGGTGAGTTGTAATGCTCCACAGGAGGAAGAAAACACCAACACCCCTAAATCCTCCGACCAAAAACAGCGTTTTCAATTGCTCAATCCCGACCAAACGGGGATTTCCTTTCAAAATCAGATCAAGGAAACCTACGAGATTAATATCCTTAACTACGAATACCTGTATAACGGTGCGGGTGTATCTGTTGGGGATCTCAATAACGACGGGCTTCCGGAGATCTACTTTGTCAGTAACCAGTTTGCTAATAAACTGTACCTGAATAAAGGGAATATGCAATTCGAAGATATCACGGATAAGGCCGGCCTTGCTGTCGAAGAAGGCTTTAAAACAGGCGTCACTATGGCTGATGTCAATGCCGACGGTCTGCTGGATATCTATGTCTGCCGCACCAATAAAGATTCTGAGGGCCTCAAAGACAATATCCTTTTCATCAATAATGGAGACCTAACGTTTACCGATAAAACAGCTGAATACAATCTGCTCGACAATTCGAATACCAACCACGCCAACTTTTTTGACTACGACCTCGACGGCGATCTAGATCTTTATCTGCTCAATCACAAAACGGGATTCAAACAGGCCACTAATATGCGGCTAAAGCAAGACGAACAGGGGAAGATCACCCGCATCCTGGAGCCTGAAACGCCCTACGAATCGGATCGTCTTTACAGAAATGATAACGGAAAGTTTGTCAACGTATCTGAGTCTGCCGGCATCGTCAATTCTACTTTCGGCCTTAGCGCCACCGTCTCTGACATCAACATGGACGGTTATCCCGATATCTTTGTGGCTAATGACTACATCGAACCAGACAACGTTTACATCAACAATGGCGATGGTACTTTCACGGATAAATATTTTGAGTACTTCCGCCACTCCAGCCAAAATAGTATGGGTGCTGATATTGCCGATTTCAACAACGATGCCCTGCCGGATATTGTCGTCCTTGATATGGCTTCTAATGACCATGTGCGCTACAAAACACTGATGACCTCTTTGAGAACGGATCGATACAATACCCTTCTGAAATATGGTTATGGACATCAGATCGAGCGTAATATGTTGCAAGTTAATAATGGTGACGGCACTTTTAGTGAAATCGCCCAATTGGCGGGCATCTCCAATACCGACTGGAGCTGGGGAGCATTATTCTACGATATGGATAATGACGGATTAAAAGACCTCTTCATCGGAAATGGTTATCGCCGAGACCTTACCGACCTGGACTATGTTACTTATGTCAGAGACTCTATTGAAAAGACTGGCGGGGTCAACAATCAAAGATTTCCAAGCGTTTATGACTTTTTGGAGATTTTACCCAGCACCAAACTTCGCAATTATGCCTATTTAAATCAAGGAAATCTGATGTTTGAAGATGTCACCGATGCCTGGGGAATGGATCAAAAAGGCTTCTCCAACGGTGCCGCCTACGGCGATTTTGACGGCGACGGCGACCTTGATCTGGTAACCAACAACATCGATGAGGCAGCTTACCTGTACGAGAATCTGACCGATCAAATAGATACTAAAAACTACCTCCAAATCAAATTAGAAGGTCTTGGTGAAAATACTTATGGCCTGGGAACAAAAGTAACTATCCATCAGGGCGATGGTCTTCAGTTTAAGGAATTGAGCCTTACACGCGGCTTTTTGTCTTCTTCTCAGCCGATCTTGCATTTTGGATTAGGAAATAACCAAACGGTTGATTTGATAGAAGTAGAATGGCCTGACAAAAATTATCAAACCTTTGAGAATGTTTCTGCCAACCAACTCATGACCATTACCTACGAAAAGACAGGAAAGACGGCACCTAAAAAACAACTGATGGAAAACGAGCTTTTCGAAGAGGTAACTGATAAGATCGGAGTTGATTTCAGGCATGTAGAAAATAATTTCTCCGATTTTGACCGTGAAAAGCTACTTCCGCGCATGTACTCCAATTCCGGTCCCTTCTTAGCGGTGGCCGATGTAAATGGCGATGAGCTTGACGATTTTTATATCGGAGGCGCCGCTCAAAGCCCCGGCGCTTTATATATCCAAAACGCCAATGCTACGTTTTCAAAAGCTTCCTCGGAGACTTGGGAAGCCGACAAAGCATATGAAGATCTGGAAAGTGTCTTTCTGGATGCCGATGGTGATCAGGATATGGACCTATATGTCGTCAGTGGCGGAAGCCAACCGCTGGTCAATTCTGAGAAATATACGGATCGACTATATCTCAATGATGGCCAGGGTAACTTCAGCCGCGCTGAGAATTTCCCGGCCAATAATTCGAGCGGAGCTTGTGCGCTGGCTTATGATTACGACGGCGACGGCGACAAAGACCTATTTGTGGGAGGACGCGTCAGTCCGGGCGTTTATCCTCGTATTCCAGATAGCTATTTATTTAAGAATAATAATGGAAGTTATGAAGATGTATCCGACAGCGAAGGAGCCCTGATCCGGGAAGTGGGAATGGTAACCGACATCAAAGTGGGCGACCTTGACGGCGATCAACAGGAAGAAATCCTGGTTACCGGCGAATGGCTGCCGATCATGGTGATGAGTTATCAGGATGGTCAATTGGTGGATCGTACCGAAGAATTTGGTTTTTCAAAAACTAACGGCTGGTGGAATTGTATGACGGTGGAAGATTTTGACAACGACGGCGATCTCGATATCATGGCGGGTAATCTGGGACTAAATTCCCGGCTGGAGGCTTCACCCGAAAGCCCGTTATACCTCTTTGGTAAAGATTTTGACCGAAACGGACAAATTGATCCAATCATGGCTTATGCTATTGACGGAAAAATTTATCCTTATGCCCAGCGGGATAATCTAGCCTCTCAGATTCCAAAGATCAAAAAGAAATTTACGCGTTATCGCCCCTATGCCAAGTCAACGGTAGAGGAGGTTTTTTCACCAGAAGCGTTGGAAGATGCTATGAAATTTGAGGCATATTGCCTGGAATCTTCCTACTTTGAGAATGACAATGGTACGTTCAAAAGAACGGCTTTGCCTCCATTTGCACAGGTCGCTCCCGTTTTTGAGATCCTTTCGGGAGATTTTAATGATGATGGTAAAAAAGATGCTTTACTAGTAGGTAACTTTGACGGCTCCGAGACCGAAACCGGCCGCTTTGATGCCAGCAACGGCGTATTGCTCCTGAATGAAGGAAACGGTAATTGGTCAACGCAACCCAATAGAAAACACGGATTCTGGGCAGCAGGGGAAACGAGAGATATTGCTCCCCTCACGCTGGCAAATGGAAGAGAATTGATACTCGTAGCCAAAAATAATGATCAGCTGAAAGCCTATGCCTTAAAAAGGAATAGCAAGGTACAATAACCAAATTGCACATATAATCAATATGGAAGAACAAAATCAGGATGCTCTTCCTGTAAAAAAGAAATATCTCTTTAGGGATGTTAGTTGGTTGCATTTCAACTATCGAGTTTTACAGGAAGCGAAAGATCCCACTGTACCCCTTTACGAACGCATTAAATTTTTGGCTATTTATTCCTCTAATCTGGATGAATTTTTTAGAGTACGGGTCGCTTCATTGAGGAGTTTCAAAAAACTCCGAAAGGAAACGCGTCGGGAACTTAAGCTCAAACCCACCCGGACACTAAAAGAAATACGTCGGCTGGTAAAAAAGCAGCAAAATGAATTTGGTAAGATCTTCAGGTCGCAAATTATTCCCCAGCTAAAGGAAAACGGTGTACAATTGATCAGGGCTGAAGAATTTCTGCCTGTTCATCAATCCTTTGCTAAGCATTTTTTTGATGACAAACCCAAAGTGCTCTCCCATCCTATGGAGATCACCGAAAAAGAAGAACAACCCTTTCTAGAAAATAAAGCCCTCTATTTTGTTGTCGAAGTACCCGGTAAGCTCTATGTGGTTAAAATACCTTCAGACCATTGCGACCGTTTTGTTGTGCTGCCTGCCGATAATGGACAACAATATGTCACGTTCCTGGACGATATTATCCGATTCCATATACCGGAAATTCTTCCGGGAGAGGAAATAAAAGGGATTTATGCTATAAAGATTTCCAGAGATGCAGAGTTGTATATCGATGACGAATTTTCAGGTGACTTGATTAAAAAGATCAAAAAGGGATTAGCTGATCGTGATTTGGGATTACCCACTCGGTTGCTCTATGATGCCAGTATGCCCAAAGAGGTAGTCAAACGGTTGAAGTCTATTTTTAACCTCAGCAAATACGACCTGATTCCTGGTGCCCGCTATCATAATTTCAACGATTTTTTTGGTTTTCCGGACCCTACCAATAATCCGGACCTTCACAACCCTCCTATGCCGCCGCTTGATCATCCTGAGTTGAGTAAGGTTGATGCCATTATGAAAGCCATTGAAGAAAAGGACCATATACTGCATTTTCCCTATCAAAAGTTTGATTATTTACTTCGGTTCATGGAAGAAGCCATAGCAGATGAGCAAGTAGAAGAGATCAAAATCACCTTATACCGGGTTGCTGATAACTCTATGGTAGGAGATTACCTGCTAAAAGCATTGGAGGCAGGCAAAAAAGTTACTGTATTCATAGAGGCGAAAGCGCGTTTTGATGAAGCTTCTAACCTGAAGTGGGGAGACCGTCTGGAAGCGGCAGGAGCAGTAGTGATGTATAGTTATCCTGGCATCAAAGTACACACCAAACTATTGCTGGTACGAAAGCGGGTGGGGGAGAGCTACCGAAACTACGTGTATATCGGAACCGGTAATTTTAATGAAAAAACCGCTAAACTGTATTGCGATCATGCCTTATTGACCGCTGATCCAAGACTTGCAGATGAAATCGAGCAGGTTTTCCGGCTATTGGAAGATCGCCAGGAAACCCAATGTGAACATATTCTGGTTGCCTCAAAACCTATGCGTAACGCCTTCAAAGCCATGATCGAAAAGGAAATCAACAACGCCAAAAACGGTCAGGAAGCTTATATGATCCTTAAAATGAATAGTCTTGAGGATAGAGAAATGATGGATCTCTTGTATAAAGCAAGTAAAGCCGGCGTAAAAATCACCCTGATCGTCAGAGGTATTTGTTGCATCGTTCCGGGAGATGAAGAATTTAGTCGTCATATTAGTGGCAAAAGTATTGTCGACCGGTTTCTGGAACACGCCCGTGTTTATATTTTTGCCAATGGGGGCGAGGAGAAAATGTATATCGCCTCTGCCGACTGGATGACGCGAAATCTGCATCGACGCATCGAAGTAGCTGCTCCGATCTATGACCCCGATATTTATAAACAGATCCGCGATATCATTGATCTTCAACTAAAGGATAATACCAAAGCAAGGTCGCTAAATGCCGGAAAATTAAATAAATATGAAAAGAATTTGAAACAAGATAATAAAGACTACAGGGCTCAAACAGATACTTACAGTTATTTAGAAAATTTATTGGATTAAAAAAGCGCGGCCAAAAAGCATAGACTCATTCACCAAAAAATGGAAGAAATAAGATGAAAGGAAAAACTTTTTTATGGATTTTGCTGGGATTGATCATCATTTTTGCAGGCATACAATTTATTCCGGTAGACCGGTCTGCTGAGGAGGTAGACCAAATGGTTGAGTTTGCTACTATTGAACAACCACCTTCGGAATTAGCTACCTTATTGAAGGATGCTTGTTATGATTGTCATTCTTACGAAACGACCTATCCCTGGTATGCCAAAGTTGCACCGGTTTCCTGGATGATTCAGGATCACGTAACTCATGGTCGGGGAAATTTGAATTTTTCTATTTGGGGAACCTACCCCAAAGACAAGCAAGCTCACAAAATGGAAGAAGTGGCTGAGGAAGTAGCGGAAGGTGAAATGCCTCTGAAAGGGTATGTAGCCATGCATGCAGAAGCACAGCTGACTGCCCAACAAAAAGAAATGCTGGAAAACTGGTTCATGAAAAGAGCCAAGACACCGGTACAACAACCAATGCCCAGCATCAATACGACAAAAAAGAAAGAATTAAGATTGAAACGCGACGAGAATCCAACAGAGTAATCTTAAAAAATTCCTCTCTTAAAATCGTCATATATGAGTTTTTCCGTCATGATAAATTTCGGAGAACTCATGATTTTACTTGATCGTTACCTTCTTGGTGATCTTTTTGGTAAACGACTGTAATTCTACATCGTATTCTCCCTTTCCATAAGGATTGAGATCCAACTCGTAGATAGCGTCGACCGGCAATTTGGACACATCTTCCTGAACGACAATCTCGCCGGATTGATTTTTAACGATGATATTGTGGAGATTAAAATTGATGGACTCAAAGTCAATATAATAGGTTTGATTTTCTTCATCTTGATAAAAAGACCAGGAAGCATCAGAAGCGTCAACCAAGCTCAATTGCTGAGCAGAAGGATTTTCGCCGTCGATGGATTTAGCAGTGGTCTGTGCAGATAAGGTAGCAGAGAAAGAAATTGCAAAAAATAGTGCAAATAATAATACCAAACGCTTCATTTCAGATATGCTTTAAATAGTGGTTAAAGTGAAATAGTTTTCAAAAGTAATACTTTTCAAGAGAAAATTAAAACAGCCCTTTCTCAGAATTGTTGCCATTTTATCTAAAGAAACAAAATGATCCAAGACAAATACCGTCAAATACTGAGCCGGGTGAAATATTGTTAGAGAAATAAACGGATGTGGGAAATATTATATTTTTTTATTGAGAATAATCAACTACCGAAAATACAAAGACTTTCAAAATATATTTACTCTCAACTTTTCATTAACGTGCGTTTTTGGGGTTTATTGTAAAGATTAAATATTTTTTTAATTTATTTACCGGCTTTGATTACGTCTACGATACTTTTATAAATTGGTTGCTGCTCTGATAGAAAAGTATCGATATCATACCAATCTGCTAATTCGATAGATTCTTCGTGCTGAGGCGTCAGTTTTTCTTGGTCGGCAAACATTTTATACCAATATGTTTTTTTGAGGATGCGTTTATTTTTTTCTTTGTAGGTGTGGTAAGAATACTGAAGGAACTTTCCCAGTGAAACCTTTCCCAGTCCGGTTTCTTCTATCACCTCTCTAATGGCTCCTTGTTCCGGAGATTCGCCCTTTTCAATTTTTCCTTTGGGCAGATCCCAGTAGTTTTTCCGGTAAATGGCCAGCATCGCACCTTCAGGGTTAATCACCAGGCCACCGCCAGCTTCAATGATTTTGTAGAGGGATTTAAAATCTTCAAATAGCTGGTCGGGGTCATTGGAAAAGAGGGTTACCGAATCATAACGATTGGTTTTTTCCAGTAGATCAATGTAATTGACCAGCCATTTTTTCTTCCCGGGGTATCTGGCTACCAAATTTCGGTCGTCTCCGGGTAGGGCAGATATAAATTCCTGGGTTTCTCCCAGCAAAAGAGGGGTCTCATTTATATATATTTTGTACATTTGCCAAGTTTTATTTATGATGAAAGAAAATTTAGCTATAGCAAAGGATGTAGCCCAACGGCTCTTGCAAATTAAAGCAATTCAATTGAATACTGAAAATCCGTTTGTCTGGTCTTCAGGTATTGAATCGCCTATTTATTGTGATAACCGAATGGTCTTATCCCATGTTCCGGTCAGAAATGCGATCATTGACTACTTTAAGGAGTCCTCTTCTGCCTTTGAGCCCTTTGATGGAGTGGCAGGAGTAGCTACAGCAGGGATTCCCCACGGCATGCTCCTGGCTGACCGGCTTGATTTACCCTTT
Organism: uncultured Saprospiraceae bacterium; assembly: GCA_964534315.1. GTDB lineage: Bacteria > Bacteroidota > Bacteroidia > Chitinophagales > Saprospiraceae > CAZHOV01. The sequence continues at coordinate 32,254 of CAZHOV010000042.1, forward strand.
ATTTATGTCCGTAGTAAGGCTAAAGGGCACGGAAAGAAGAATCAGATTGAAGGAAAGCTGGAAGCCAACCACTCTTATCTGGTAATCGAAGACCTCATTTCAACCGGCGGGAGTTCGCTTAAGGCTGTTGAAGCCATCCGAGAGGCGGGAGCTAGTGTTAGAGGGGTTATGGCGATTTTTTCATACGGATTTCCTCGTGCAACAAAGGCTTTCGAAGCTGCTAATTGTCCCTTTTCAACCTTATCGAATTTCGAAACGTTAATCCAAGAAGCAGTGGCTCAAAACTATATAAAGGAAAAAGATATTCACACATTACTTGATTGGAAAAAACAATTTCAATAATTATTCATTCGGCACTAAATTTTTTGTAGATTCTAAACTGATTAACCCAAAAAAAGCCGAAAAACTAACACTTTGTTATGACCATTATCAACGAAAAATCAGAACAATTTTTAAAAGCATATTTAGATAATGCATCACCCACCGGTTTCGAAGCTGCCGGTCAAAAACTCTGGCTGGAGTACATTAAGCCCTACATCGACGACTGGAGCCTGGATAACTACGGTACCCTCTATGGGGTGATCAATCCGGGTAAGCCTTATAAAGTAGTGATTGAGGGACATGCCGATGAGATTTCCTGGTTTGTCCATTATATTACCGACGACGGCTTCCTGCATGTTGTCCGGAACGGTGGCTCTGACCACCTCATCGCTCCATCGAAGCGCGTTGATGTGCATACATCCAAAGGTATCGTCAAAGGTGTTTTCGGATGGCCTGCTATCCATACCCGAAAAGGAGAAGATGCTAAACTAACCCCGAAGGTGGATAATATCTTTATTGATGTAGGAGCGAAAGATAAAAAAGAGGTGGAAGAGATGGGGATCCACGTTGGTTGCGTAATCACCTACGAAGATGAGATGATCATTTTAAATGACAGGTACTACGTGGGCAGGGCGCTGGATAACCGTCTTGGCGGGTTTTGTATTGCCGAAGTAGCACGCCTCATCAAAGAAAATAAAGTAGAGCTGCCATACACCTTGTACGTAGTCAATTCCGTGCAGGAAGAAGTAGGCCTGAGAGGAGCCGAAATGATCACCCAGACGATAAAGCCTAACGTCGCCATCGTAACGGATGTCACCCATGATACACACACCCCTCTTGTAAATAAGAAAAAGATCGGAGATGTGAAATCTGGCAAAGGTCCTTCTGTTACCTATGCTCCCGCTGTACATCAAAAGCTATTGAGCCTGATCGTTGAAGCAGCAGAAGAAAACGATATCAATCTGCAACGTGAAGCAGCTTCTCGCAGTACTGGTACCGACACCGACGCCTTTGCCTATTCAAATGGGGGAGTACCTTCTGCATTGATCTCGTTACCTCTACGCTACATGCACACCACAGTAGAAATGGCCCATAAAGATGATGTCAATGACGTTATCAACCTCATCTACCAAACCTTACTAAAGATCGAGGATAGCCATAACTTTAAGTACTTTTAGCAATGGAATTACCCCTTGGTTGTACTCGACCAAGGGGGTGTTTCATAATACCAATGGTGTTATGAAACACCAAATTTCTTCTTTCCCAAAACAACCTTCTTTTATTAAGCAGCGACGGCCCTTATGACTTACGATGTGCTCCACTTGCGGTCTAAAATCTCCTTCCCAAATGAATAGCTCAATAAAATAGCGAGTGTAAAATAAACAACCAGACGAAGCTCGGATGGCAATACCCAAGCTACTGCAAGTCCGCCCATCACAATACCCGCAATAAACTTTCCATAATTAGTGCGAAGATCTTTTTGAGCAGGTTCCTTCAGAAATGGTTTAATGAAGGGCATAAAAAAGCGAATTAGCCCCAGTCCTAATATCCATGGACCAGTCACTCCTTGATAATAAATGAGCAGTACAACGACCATCACGTAAAATGCATCCATTTCCTTGTCGAAATATACTCCTGTTTCATTTAGACAACCATACCTTCGGGCCAGCCAGCCATCCAGAACATCCAGCCCCACCTCCAGGCTACATAGCAAGGCTAATAACCAAAGATTTGAAGTGCCGGCCAAAAATATTAATGCCGAGATACAAAGAAACCGTATCCAGGTCACCCAATTGGCAGGCCCTCCTAAAAAGTAATTGGAAGGAAAGTTTTGGGCTCGCAAATACTCCAACCAACCAAAAAATAACAATCCTATACATAAAACGGGGACCAATATATTCATCCAAAGGAAAACCCCCGTTGCAATCCAAATACCAACCGAAAGCCACCATACTCCCTGATTAATCGTTTTGATCAAAGCGGTAGAACGATCTTCTTCAACGGTCGAGTTTCTATTTCCCTGGTTGGAGTAATATCTTCTCATATTTTCTATTCCCCTATTTACATGTTTGGTCAATTTATTCCCCCGATGTCAGATTTTGTAGCTAATGTTGATTTCCCTGACCCCCTGACCCCCTGACCCCCTGACCCCCTGAAACCTAGATACCCTGA
>CAZHOV010000043.1:0-34350 GCA_964534315.1 uncultured Saprospiraceae bacterium
TCCTAATTCGTTTAGAAACTCTAACTAGAATTTAATCTCTTTCTTTCCTTACCTAACTTATCTTTTCAAAGAACTTCTATATTGCTCGGAGCAACATTTGCTCCCATATCTCTCAAATTTTTCTTTTCCAAACACCCCTCTTTTGAAAGGCGAATGCAAAGGTATAAATCCTATTTAAATTTCACAACCCTTTTTTAAAAAAAATCTAACTTTTTTTAGTCGGTTTTGCTCTTCGTAAAGTATCCGTTTTTTTATTCTTAAACAGCCCCCCATGATCAAATCCTGTTTTTCGTCATCTACAAAAAACAGCTGATAATTTTTTTCAGCCTTATCTATAGTGGAAACTTATTTCGCCTTTCTCCTTAAGGGTTTCTCTAAAACTCCGGTCTGTTAAAAAAAGTTCAATTTTTTATCCTTTTTTCAACTTTCAAGCGCCCTCTTAATAACTCATATAAGGTAATCACCCCATTCAATAAAAGAAATGAATAAATGGAATCTTCCAGCGGAATAGAACCAATTCGAATACCGGAAAACTCTTCGGGATTATAAAGTACAATCGGAGCCTCTGTAAAGGCACCTGTCAGGGCACCGTCAATAATTAAAAAAGGAATCCAAGAAATTAAATAAGCCCGGTAAAATAAACTCCGAAATGTGCTTTTGAAAAAGCCCTGATGAAGAAAGATAATAGCTACTGATAAAAAACAGGAAGTCAATGTGTAAATCCGGTCAAAATAGATAATACCAATTGTAGCCAATACAATGATTAAACTACTACTTATCCACCACTCTATACTTCCAAACCAATCTTTCGGAAAATAACTATTCAAACATTCATATATAAATGTACAGGCAAAAGGCACGCTGAAAAAAAACATCCACTCTTCAACTGGTAAACCTGCTATCGAAATACCCATGAAGTAATTTTCATTAAATCCCCAGACTTTCCAATCGGTAAAATAAACATCCCAAACGATAAATAGCCCTCCTATTACAACAATAGCCGGAAATAAATATTTCCAACGGGTATAAAACCGGACTTTCTTATCAAAACTGAGCGCTAATACAGGTAGAAGTGTTACTAAATGCAGGTAAGCATAATGATAGGACGTCTCCAAAAAATTTAAATCTCCCCAATTTGGCACATCAAAAATAAATGGCTTCCGGACAATGGACACTATTCCCCAATTGAGAAATACCATGACCACCAACGCTAAAGACAGAAGCAACGCTCCCTTCCGGTAGATAGCCCTCTTTTTCTTTTTCCCTAAACTTTTTTCTACCGTCACTTCCATAAGCTCAAATCAGATTTAGGCGGTCTTTCAATGCTGAGCTAAAAAGCAAATAGACCTTCCTGCGGTCGTTTACCCGAATCCGCTGCTTCTTGACCTGAGATACCGGAGCACCTTTTATTTTTTTAAATAAGTTGGTGTAGTAAACATAAGCCAAATAAACGCCAAATCGCGCCCCCTTAGGTAGTCTTACTATACCTTTATAGGCATCATCAAAATCTTTTTTGATATCTTCTTCGATCAGTTCTTTTTCTTTTTTCGTAAATTGTTGGAAATCAACACCGGGGAAATACACCCTACCCCGATCATCGTAGTCGCTCTTCATATCCCGCAAAAAGTTGATCTTTTGAAAGGCAGAACCCAAGCTACAAGCAGGGGCCTTCAATTCCTGATACAACTGCTCATTCCCCTCACAAAATACTCTCAAACACATCAATCCAACCACCTCTGCAGAACCATATATATACTCTTTATATTTCCCTTCTTCATAAGAATCATTATAGAGGTCCATTTCCATACTACGCAGGAATGCATCAATCAACTCCCGTTCAATATTATAATTGTGCACAACTTCTTGAAAAGATTGTAAAATAGGATTGAGGCTGATCTTTTCTTCAATAGCATTATAGGTATCTTCCCAAAACCTGGCGAGCAGCTCTTTCTTTGAAAACTGATGAAACGTGTCTACGATCTCATCGGCAAAGCGAACGAAACCATAAATGGCATAGATGGGAGCCCGAAATCGCTTATCAAATGCCCGGATACCCATCGAAAAAGATGTACTGTACCGATTAGTAACCAGCTTACTACATTCCTGGCAGGTTTGTTTGTATAATTCCATCATGGTTGAAGTGGTTTGTTTATTTCAAAAAAAGAAATAATGTCTAAATCATTTTATTAATTTCCCCGGCAACTACCTGCCCGGATATAATCGAAGGAGGTACTCCGGGCCCCGGAGTTGTTAACTGCCCTGCGTAAAAAAGGTTCTTCACTTTTTTACTTTTCAACTTTGGTTTTAAAAAAGCCGTCTGCAACAGTGTATTGGCCAATCCATAGGCATTGCCCTTGAAAGCATGGTAATCTTCCTGAAATTCTTTGTGCGCATAAGAACGTTTATAGACAATACTATCCCTGATTGTCGTCCCCGTCATTTGCTCGAGCCGATCCATTACCATATCAAAATAATGTTCCCTGATCGATGGCGTTTCCTCCAAATCCGGCGCCAACGGAATTAAGATAAACAAATTTTCTGATCCTTCTGGTGCGACTGAAGGATCTGTTTTTGACGGATTGCATACATAAAACAGGGGCTTCTCCGGCCATTTTGGAGATTCATATATTTCTATAGCATGTTGCTTGAAATCTTCGTCAAAGAAAAGGTTGTGGTGAAGTAGCTTGGGAATCTTTTTATTCACACCCAAGTAAAATAGCAAAGAAGAAGGGGCCATGGTTCGCTTATCCCAATAAGAGGCAGAGTATCTTCTTTTTGAAGGATCGAGTAGGTTTTGCTCAACGTGGTTATAATCTGCTGCACCTACGATAATATCAGCAGTAAAATTCCCCTGATTGGTGACAACCTCACGGGCTCGGCCATTAGGAACAACAATTTGGTTGACCTCGTGATTCAATTTAAACGCTACGCCCAATTCTTCACAAAGGGCAACCATCCCTTTAACGATCTCGTGCATCCCTCCCATCGGATACCAGGTACCCATAGCAGCATCCGCATAATTCATCAGACTATACAAAGCTGGGGTTTTTTCCGGAGTCGCTCCGAGAAAAAGCACCGGAAATTCCAACAATTGTATCAATTGCGGGTGTTTGAATAATTTTTTGATGTGGGAGGAAATGGACGTGAACATCTGGAGCCTGAAAAGGCTTTTCAGGACCCGAAGGTCGGCAAATTCCATAATTGAGTGCCCGGGTTTATGGACGAATTCCTTCATCCCCACTTCGTACTTGTATGCCGCTTCGTTCATAAACTTCCGAAGGTTGGCACCACTTCCTTCCTCGTATTGTTCGAACATCTCTTCCAGCGCGTCTAGCCCCGCAGGAACAGTCATAATGTCATCAGGCCCAAAAACAACTTGATAGGAAGGATCTAAACGGATCAAATTGTAGTAATCAGAAGTTTTCTTGCCAAAGTCTGCAAAAAATTGATCGAACACGTCTGGCATCCAGTACCAACTGGGGCCCATATCAAATACAAAATTTTCCGCTTCAAACTTTCTGGCCCGCCCGCCGGGTACGCTGTTCTTTTCAAGTACGGTAACCTGAAAACCGTACTTCGCCAAATAAGCAGCAGCTGATAATCCGGAAAATCCAGATCCAATAACAATGACTTTTGCCTTCACAGAATGCTTTTTTTCTTGCAATTTACTGAAATTAACAGGCAATAAACAGGCTTTTTGGGTTTTTGTTTATTACAAAAGGAAAGTGAGAGGTGAAGACTGCTTCAAAAGTATTCGAGGTATACCTAATAAAGTTTTTAGAGATGACTCAGGATTCTGTTTTGGGCCTATGCTAATAATGAAAAACACCGTATCGACTATATTCTTTTCGCTCAACAAAGCACCGTTCAAAGATTATAATTTTTCTAACAGCTTTATTGAACTATCCCCATAGGCTTCGTCCTCTTTTAATTTATTCAGTATTTCCCGTGCCGCCTCCTTCTCATCCATTTTCACATAAACCAACGCTAAATACCACTGGATAGTCGCCTTGTCAGGGAAGGTAGAAGTTGTTTGTAAATCTTCCAAAACAGGTAAGGCTTCTGCTGTCTGCTCATTTCCTATAAGGGCCATAGCCTGATAAAAACGCGACTGGTCCTTCCAATTTTCGGCGCCCTTTTCATTAAACTCTTCAAACAAAGGGATTGCCTTTTCATAATTTTTTTGGTTATAGGCTTGCATGGCATCTTCCAGCACAGCAAGGTAACCGTCTTCCTTTCCAAAGCCGGCTTCCGATAATTCCAGATCAATTTGTGTGGAAATATTATCCTCAAATGCAGTAAATTGCTGATTGAACAGTTGCTCAGTCGAATTCCCCCGAAAAAGTACTAACCAACCAGCAACGACTAACAGTAATACAGCAGCAGCAATACTTAGCGCTCTTCTTCGGAAGCGCACTACTTTCATGCCGTTATTTTGCTCTTTTGCCTTCCAGGTGTTTAGTTCAGCCCGGAGTTCGTTTTCGATATTCACCTCAACCGCTTGCCGTGCCATTTGGTGAAAAGCGAGCTCTTCTTTTAATTTTTCATCGGTCTGTAACTGAGTTTCGAACGCTTTTCGCTCTTCTTCCGGAAGCTCACCGTCAAGGTAGCGCTCTAATTTTTCAAAGTAAATATCCTGGTTCATGGTTAGTTATTTAGGTGAGTGGTTAATTCGTTATTTTCTTTAATGAATGCGATCAGACTTTTCATGCACCGGTACTTGGTTTTTCGCGCCATCACCTCACTGCTGATTTCCATCTTTTTGCAAATTTCGGCCATCGAATAAGATAATTGCCATAAGGTCAATATCTGCTGGCATCTTTGGGTTAATCTATTCATCACTTTTTGTAGCAGCTTTTTCTGTTCTTCTTGAAGGAACAATTGCTCCGGCGTGTGCGTATCAATATCGTCTTTTACAATTTCCTGGTTATCTTCTTTTAGATCGACCCTCTGCTGTTTTCGAATTTGATTCATCCAATAAAATTGCCCGGTCTTATAAATAAATCCGTTGAGTGAGCCATCCAACTTAAAAGTACCTTCGCGAATCTTTTTATCCAGGATAATAATGGCTTCATGAAAGGTATCTTCTCCATCTTCCCGGTTTCCGCTATTATTGACTACGTATCTTATGACCTGCAGTTTCAGACGATTATCATTGTAAATTTGCCGAAAGGCTGCCATTCTCGTACTGCCACCTCTTTTGACGGCTGCTACCAAATCTGCGTCGTTTTTAAATTTTAAGTTCATTAGTACATGTATTAGGCGTTGAAAGTGTACCCAACTTTTTTAATAAAATATTAACAATATTATTTCATTTATGACCATCGTCTCAAAAATACAGAGAATTTTGGTAAGGTATTTATTAGCTAGATACATAAAAAAAGGCACCCCAACTTTGAATTCAAAATTGGGGCGCCTTTTTCTTACCGTACGTTTATAGATGATTATTTATCATCACCATCTTTATCTTCATCTTTTTTACTATCGTTTCCTTCGAATTGCTCTTTTAGCTGCGCTAACGCATCCAGTTCTCCAAGGGTAGAACGTTCCACTTTGCTTTGCGTCTTTCTGACTGCATCGCGCGTCTGTTTGCGTTCCTTATCCTTTTCTTTCTTGAACTGCTGCTCAGCTTCGCGTTTGATGTCATCAAGATAACGCAGGTGAGAAACGATAATACGCTTATCATCGCGGTTGAATTCGATAACTTTCACGGTAATCTCTTCGTCGACCTCAGCATAGGTGCCATCCTCTTTGCGGATGTGTCGTGAAGGCGCAAATGCTTCCAACCCATAGGGTAATTGTACAATACCGCCCTTATCATCACGTCGCAAGACAGTAGCCTGATGGTAAGAACCTTCAGGGAAGACGGATTCAAACGTATCCCATGGATTTTCTTCTGTTTGCTTATGGCCCAGAGACAGTTTGCGGCTTTCCTTATCAATTTCGAGTATGACAATGTCGATATCGTTCCCTACTTTCGTAAATTCGGAAGGATGAGAAAAACGTTTCGTCCAGGATAAATCAGAAATATGTACCATACCTCCGATACCTTCTTCCAGTTCGACAAACACCCCATAAGGCGTAAGGTTCTTTACATCGCCTGTATGGCGACTGCCTACTGGGAAGCGCTCTTCAATATCGCTCCAAGGATCTTTAGAAAGTTGCTTGATACTCAATGACATCTTTCGATCTTCACGATCAATAGTTACCACCTTGGCATCGTATTCCTGACCAATTTTAAAGAATTCACGGGCATTGACAGGTTGGTTACTCCAGGTCACCTCAGATACGTGAATTAACCCCTCTACACCTGGCATGATCTCAAGGAATGCACCGTAATCTTCAATATTAACAATACGTCCTTTAACAATCGAACCTTCCTTAATTTCTGCATCCAGTACATCCCACGGATGTGGCTGAAGTTGCTTAAGACCAAGAGAAATTCGTTTCTTATTCTCGTCGAAATCCAATACCACCACATTGATTTTCTGGTTCAATTCGAGCACCTCGCTTGGGTGAGAGATGCGTCCCCAGGAAATGTCTGTAATATAAAGTAGTCCGTCTACGCCTCCAAGATCTAAGAATGCACCAAAATCTGTGATATTCTTAACGATTCCTTCAAGCACCTGACCTTTTTCAAGGCTAGCGATAATTGCTTCTCGTTGTTCGGCAAGATCGCTTTCAATAAGCGCTTTGTGTGAAACAACAGCATTTTTGATGGTTTCATTGATCTTAACCACCTTAAACTCCATTGTCTTACCCACGTAAGAATCATAATCAATAATAGGCTTGATATCGATTTGAGAACCGGGAAGGAAGGTTTCAAGGCCACCACAATCGGCAATCAGCCCACCTTTGGTCTTACTCACAACGGTTCCTTTGATGACTGTACCGTTCTGGTAAGAATCAACGATATTTTCCCATGCCCGAAGCAATTTAGCTTTACGCCGGGATAGGACAAGCTGACCTTTGGCATCTTCTTGTTGCTCGACATAGACCTCTACATTATCCCCTACATTTAATTCGTCCAGGTCTCTAAATTCAGACAAGGAAACTAATCCGTCAGATTTGTAGCCAATATCCAAAAGGACATCACCTTCATTGATGGAAGTTACTTTTCCGGAAACGATCTCGTTCTCAAGAACAGAATTGAGGGTTGACTCGTATTGCTCAAGATACTGCTCAATTTCATCTTCTGAATAAGGCAAGGTAGATTTGTTCGTCTGTTCCCAATCAAAATCATCATGGGCAGATTCGGCATAGACCTCTTCTTCTTCTTCTTCCTCCTCTTCCTGGTCTTCTTCGTCATTATCCTCTTCACCATCTTCAGAAGTAGGTACTTCCGTTGTTGTCTCTTCTTCTTTATCAGGAGACTCTTCTGTACTTTCTTCTTTATCGTCTCCTTCTTCTTCTTTAGCCGATTCTTCGTTATCCGCCTCACTTACAGGCTCTTCCGTAGGTTTTTCAGTTGATTCTTCTAGCTCCGAAGAAGTGACTTCTTCATTTGCTGTAGTTTCTGGAGAATCCTGTTGATTCTCGTCATTTTCGTGATTTTTTTCGTCAAAAAGCATTGCTTTTAGCTCCAATTATTTTACCCGCAGGAGAAAACGGGTTTTGTTAAAAATTCTAATTTCGGGCTGCAAAGGTACGCTTTTCCATTTGATTTCCAAAGAAAAACAATTACTATACTCAATTCTTTTCTTTAATTTTATATTCTAAACATTTTCCGCAACAATCGATCATTAAATAAGAATTGCTAATTTTTTTTCTTCTCCTTTTCTTAAAAGAAAATATTTGGTAAGTTTGAGCAGCATGTCTATTTTCTTTTTATTAACGACTTAACGATAACTAAACGATGAGTGACCAACGACCATGGCTAAAAAATTATCCTAACGGGGTACCTGCCAATATAGACCCTGATGCTTATCCTTCATTGGTACATATGTTGGAAGAAGCATTCAAAAAATATAAGAAACAACCCGCTTTTACCTGCATGGGAAAAACGCTGACCTATGAAGAGGTCGATAAAAAGTCCTACCAATTTGGAGCTTATCTAAGGTCCAGAGGGCTGGAGCCGGGAGACAAAATTGCGCTTATGATGCCCAACCTGCTCCAGTATCCAATTGCGATGTTAGGAGCGCTCCGGGCAGGTCTCATTTTGGTCAATACCAACCCTCTCTACACTCCGCGTGAAATGCATCATCAATTCTCTGATTCTGGCGTGAAGGCCATTATCCTGGCTGAAAATTTTGCGGCTAACCTGGAGAAAATTCTCGAAGACACCCCGATTAAGACCATTATTCTGACAAGCATTGGGGAAATGTTAGGCACTATAAAAGGAGGGATCGTCAATTTTGTCGTTCGAAAAGTTAAGGGAATGGTGCCCAAATACAACCTTCCCAATACGGTAAAATTTAATGATGCGCTAAAGCAAGGGAAAAAGTTTACCCTTCCGCCCTACGAAGGTACTCCGGACGATGTAATTTCCCTTCAGTATACCGGAGGTACTACGGGGGTCGCCAAAGGTGCCATGCTTACCAACCGCAACCTCATTTCCAACATGCAGCAGATTAAAGCCATTCTAAACCCGTTTCTGAAAGAAAGCGAGGAAACGGTGCTGTGTCCGCTCCCGCTCTACCATATTTTTGCTTTCACCGTAAACCTGCTGGCTATGGTCAATACTGGAAATCATTCCATACTAGTGACCAACCCAAGAGACATCCCAGGCTTGGTAAAAGAAATTAAAAAATATCCGATCACCTTAATCACCGGTGTAAATACTCTTTTCAATGCCCTGCTCAACAACAAAGATTTTGCTGCTATCGACTTTAGTAAACTTAAAGTAACTGTCGGCGGAGGAATGGCCGTACAACGAGCGGTAGCCGAAAAATGGCAAAAAGTAACCGGATGCCCCTTAACGGAAGGTTACGGACTGACGGAAACCTCTCCGGTAGCTTGTGTTAATCCTATTGACGGAACGGGAAAGATCGGCACGATAGGCCTTCCCATTCCTTCGACCGATGTGCGGGTCGTAGATAACCAGGGAAATGTCATGGGGCCTATGCAAGTTGGAGAGATCCAAATCAAAGGTCCTCAAGTGATGAAAGGTTATTATAACCGGCCGGAAGAAACGGCTAAAGTGGTCGTCGAAGGAGGCTGGTTAAAAACGGGAGATATAGGGCAAATGCACGAGGACGGATTCTTTCAAATTGTAGACCGCAAAAAAGATATGATCCTGGTATCTGGTTTTAATGTCTATCCCAATGAGATCGAAGATGTCCTGGCAGGCCATCCAAAAGTATTGGAGGTTGCAGCCATCGGGATACCCAGCGAAAAATCAGGAGAGATGGTAAAAGTTTTTATCGTCAAAAAAGATAAATCCCTTAAGGAAGAGGAAGTAATACAATATTGCCGGGAAAACCTGACAGGCTATAAAGTACCTAAAGCTGTTGAGTTTAGAGATGAACTGCCAAAGACCAATGTAGGTAAAATATTGAGGAGAGTGCTGAGAGATGAAGAGTTGAAAAAACAAAAGTAGTAAAATAAAAAAACCGGCTTCGCAAGCGAGCCGGTTTTTTTATTTTACTGCTTAAGCCTTTATTTAGGCCACTCCGGCATCTTGCCGGATTTTATTCAATGCAGAACCTGCATTCACCCAACTGATCTGGGCCTTATTGTAGGTATGCGCCACTTCAAAGCGGTCTTCCGTTCCATCCGAATGCTTTAGCACCACGGTAAGGTTTTTACCGGGAGCCATGGTGTCCAGACCTTCAATGTCTATTAGATCATCCTGACGAACTTTTTTATAATCATCCGGATTGACGAAGGTAAGGGCCAACATCCCTTGCTTTTTGAGATTCGTTTCATGAATCCGGGCAAAAGACTTAACAATCACTGCTTTCACACCTAAGAAACGAGGCTCCATAGCTGCATGCTCTCTTGAAGAACCTTCACCATAGTTATCCTCTCCGAACACAACAGTTCCAATTCCTGCCGCTTTATATTTTCGTGCTGAATCGGGTACTGGTAAAAACTCGGCCTTGTCGTTACTATCTACATAGTTAGCGACATTATTCATTTCATCATTGAAATAGTTGACCGCTCCGATAAAGCAGTTGTTAGAAATATTATCCAAGTGCCCTCTAAACTTCAACCAAGGTCCTGCCATTGAAATGTGATCGGTCGTACATTTTCCTTTTGTTTTGATCAACAAGCGCATATCAGTAAGCTGACGCTGAGTGATTGGTTCAAAAGGAGTCAATAACTGCAAACGATCGGAATTTTCGTCGATTTCCACTGTAACTTCCTGACCGTTATCGGCAGGTGCAATAAATCCGGGATCTGCTACATCAAATCCTTGTGGAGGGAGCTCTACGCCTTTAGGCGGTTCCAATTTTACTTCTTCTCCCTTTTCATTAACCAATGTATCTATCAACGGATTGAAGGTTAGTTCCCCGGCAATAGCCATAGCTGTTACAATCTCAGGAGAAGCAACAAAGGAGCGGGTTTGCGGATTACCGTCGTTGCGCTTCGAGAAATTCCGGTTGAAAGAGGTAATGATAGAGTTGGCGCGATTTGGATCGTCGGTATGTCGAGCCCATTGCCCAATGCAAGGACCACAAGCATTAGCGAGTACCAATCCGCCTATTTTTTCAAACGTATCTAATTGTCCGTCCCGGTCTACAGTAAATCTAATCTGTTCAGAACCGGGGGTAATGGTAAATTCAGATTTCACTTTCAGATGCTTATCGACAGCTTGCTGAGCAAGGGAAGAGGCCCGGTCAAGATCTTCGTAAGAAGAGTTGGTACAAGAACCGATCAATCCAACTTCCAGCTTTTGGGGATAACCATTTTCTCTGACAGCTTCCGCAAATTTAGAGATTGGCCACGCCAAATCGGGCGTGTAGGGGCCATTGATATGCGGCTCCAGCGTGAAAAGGTCGATTTCGATCACTTGATCGAAGTATTGTTCGGGATTGTCGTAGCACTCTTGGTCACCAGTAAGATATTCAGCTACTTGATCTGCCAGGTCAGCGACTTCAGCGCGTTCGGTAGCTCTGAGGTAGCGGCTCATGGCTTCATCATAGCCGAAAGTTGATGTGGTAGCTCCGATTTCGGCTCCCATATTACAGATTGTTCCTTTTCCGGTACACGAAAGAGAGGTTGCTCCGGGGCCAAAATATTCAACGATCGCTCCGGTTCCTCCTTTAACGGTAAGAACACCGGCCACTTTCAGGATCACATCTTTGGAAGAAGTCCATCCGCTCAACTCACCGGTTAATTTTACACCGATAACTTTCGGCATTTTTAGCTCCCATGGCATTCCGGCCATCACATCTACGGCATCCGCTCCACCAACGCCGATAGCAACCATTCCCAGTCCGCCGGCATTGGGCGTATGGGAGTCAGTCCCGATCATCATTCCACCGGGGAAAGCATAGTTTTCGAGGACAATCTGATGAATAATGCCAGCTCCGGGCTTCCAAAAGCCAATACCATATTTAACCGATGCAGAAGCCAGGAAATCATAAACTTCCGAATTGACATTTAAGGCCTTATTCAAATCCTTATCTGCTCCGATTTCTGCTTGAATCAGGTGATCGCAGTGTACGGTAGTCGGTACCGCTACGTTTTCTTTCCCGGCCATCATAAATTGGAGTACTGCCATTTGAGCCGTAGCATCCTGCATGGCCACTCTGTCTGGAGCAAAAAATACATAATCCTTACCCCGGCCATAATGCTGAAGAGGTGATTCCTCGTGAAGGTGGGCATACAAAATCTTTTCAGTCAAAGTCAGGGGACGCCCCAACTTTTCTTTGGCTTCATCTACCCGACTTGGAAAGGTCTTGTAGAAAGCCTTGATCATATCAATATCGAAAGGCATAATTTGAAACTTTTAGTTAGTAAATATGGGTCTGCAAAAATAGCAATTTGATCGACGTTAAAAAATAACACGACTTAATATTCTTTTTAGTATCGTTTACAGAACAACTTTCACCATTTATATCCAACCTCCCTGTTTTACCTCTGGTTTTTATTTTTTACCTTCGCAGCCGATTTGCAATGAGCAATGTGCAATGTGCAATGAACTATTAACCATTAACCACTAACTACTAACTACCAATGATCGCTTACATCAAGGGAGAAATAACGTTTAAAACTCCGGAATATATATTGGTGGAAACCGGTGGCATTGGCTATCAGGTATTTATCAGTTTGTCTACCTATGCGCAAATTGAGAAATTGGAGCGGGTAAAAATTTGGACGTACCAACATATCAAAGAAGACAGCCATACACTTTATGGCTTTGCTGATCAGGTGGAAAAAAAATTATTTGGTCAGCTAATTTCTGTTTCCGGGGTTGGTCCGAGTACCGCTATTCAAATTCTTTCCAGCATGGAGCTTGATGAATTGAAGGGAGCGATTATTGGAGAAAATACCGCTGCATTCAAGCGTGTAAAAGGGGTTGGCACGAAAACTGCACAACGAATTATATTGGACTTAAAAGATAAATTGTTGAAAGATGGTGCAGAAAGCATTATTCCAATTTCAGCTACAAACAATACAATTAAACAAGAAGCGTTATCTGCTTTAGTAGGTTTAGGTTTTCAGCGATCTAGAGCCCAAAAAGCTCTTAACGCTATTTTGAAAAGCCAACCGGAAATTAGTAGTGTTGAAGAACTTGTCAAACAATCTTTAAAGCAACTATCTTAATTTGAATTGTCTTTGACTGATAGATGACGAAATAGTTAATCCGTTTTTGTTAAAATTAAACACCTAAAAATTCAAATAACATTTTAACGTTATCATAACATGTTTTGAACCCATTGGATGAATCTATTAATAGATTTTCCAATGAATTGAAAAGGATAGGGTAAAATTAATAGTGTCTATGAAAGAATATTACAATTTTGTATAAGAAGAACATTTCACAATTATATTTTGTTCGATTTACCTCTTAATTAATTGTATACGACTGAAACGGGTGAAACATATCGTTTCTGTTCTTGCGCTCTATCCTTCCCATTGACCCAATTATTAAGCTTTTTCACAAATAGGGATGCATGCCAGCCTTAGGCTGTTTAGCTATCCCTTTCATTTTGTTTGTTAACCTTATTATTTCATCGGATACATTCCATTTTTTGAATGAAATCCTATGTAAATAAACCATGAAGAAAGTCAATTTTTTACACGGTTTTTTGTTGATCATCGTCATTTTGCAGGCCCATATTAGCCTGGCAAATAACGCCAATCTACAGGATCCCTACGAACCTCAGTTTGTTCTCGTAGAACAGGATACTAATATTTTGGGCGACCGCTTTGGAGACTTTATTAATAACCCGAGCAACAATCCTTTTGACCTCAATGACCCTTCTATAATCGAACAAGAGGTTGAATACGATCCGGAAACGGACAATTATATGATCAACGAACGCATTGGCGACGATTTTTACCGGATGCCCAGTTACATGACATTTGATGAATATTTTAATTATCGGCAAGAACAAGAACAAAAAGCCTATTTTCAAGAACTCTCCGGCGTAAGCACGGGCTATAACACCGGCGGAGGCCTACTCGATCCGATCAAAAAGTTCGACATTGAAAACAACTTGATCGACCGGCTTTTCGGTGGTACCGCAGTCGATATAAGGCCTCAGGGTAATATTGACCTTACTTTCGGAGTTGACTTCCAACGGGTAGAAAATCCGATCCTCCCCCTAAGAACTCAGCGGCAGGGTGGATTCGATTTTGACATGGATATACAAATGAGCGTTACCGGGAAGATCGGTGAAAAACTAAACCTTTCCTTTAACTACAATACCAATGCCGTCTTTGATTTTGATAATCAAATGAAACTAGACTACAATAGTGCTGCCTTTACAGAGGATGATATCCTAAAACGGATCGAAGCGGGTAATGTGAGTCTTCCGCTACAAAGCAATCTGATTCAGGGTAGCCAAAACCTTTTTGGTATACTCGCCGAACTCCAATTCGGTAAACTCCGGCTTACAACCGTGGCATCACAGCAAAATAGCGAGCGTGAAGAAATACAACTGCAAGGAGGGAGCCAACTGCAGGAATTTGAAGTTCGTGCCGATGAATATGACGAAAACCGGCACTTCTTCCTTTCTCACTTCAACAGGGATAACTTCGAAAATGCACTACGCAATATTCCCCAAATCAACACCCTATTTAATATCCGGAGAATCGAAGTCTGGGTAACCAACGACCGGAACGTTACCCAAAATATCCGGGATATCGTAGCGGTTGCCGACTTAGGGGAACCTACTGTCATTACTAATGACAACCCTAATTTTCAAGCCCCCAACCCTCCGAGAAACCTGGGCATCACCGGGAAGCAAGCGTTACCAGGCCTGGAAACAAGGTCCAATAGAGATGCCAATGATATCTATCAGGAACTGATTAACACGCCTAATATCCGGCAGCTAGATAATGTCGTCTCTATCCTCCAAGGACCAAAATTCAACTTTCAGCAAGCCAAAGACTTTGAAAAGGTAAGCGCAAGACTCTTGAATAGTTCCGAATACGACTATAATCCCCAGCTTGGATTTGTATCGCTCAACATTAATCTTCGCCCTGACCAAGTACTTGGGGTTGCCTTTGAATATGATTACAACGGAAAAACCTACCGTGTAGGTGAGTTTGCAGGAGATGTTTACGACCCGGATACACTGGGGGTGATTTTTGTAAAAATGCTAAAAAGTACAACCCCTCGTGTCGATATCCCCTTGTGGGATTTGATGATGAAAAATATCTATCCGACCGGAGCATTCCAAGCTAGTTCTGAAGATTTCAGACTGGATATCTTTTACGAAGATCCGGGAGGTGGGCAAAAGCGATTTATTCCAGACTTACCAGAAGTTCCCCTACTACAAGTCTTTAACCTTGACAACCTCAACGTACAGGGTGACCCCGCCCCTGACGGCGTCTTCGATTATGTGCCGGGCGTCACTATATTCCCGCGAAACGGTCGTATTATGTTTCCCGTACTCGAACCCTTCGGTACCGACCTGGCTGAAACACTAGACGACCCCGTGCTGGTCAACCGGTACTCTTATCAAGAACTCTATGACTCTACCGTATTTAGAGCTCAGGAAGTCCAGGAAAAAAACAGATTTGTTGTCAGAGGATCCTATAAATCCAGCGTCGCATCTGAAATTTCGCTCGGAACCTTTAACTTACCAAGAGGATCAGTCATCGTACGGGCAGGAGGGCAGATTCTCCAAGAAGGTCAGGATTATGAAATTGACTACAACATTGGAAGAGTCCGAATCCTGAACGATGCCATTCTGAATTCTGGTGTTCCTATTAATATTTCTTTTGAAGATAATTCCCTCTTTGGTTTTCAACGCAAAACCCTGCTGGGGCTAAGGGCCGACTATGAAATTAATGAAAACTTTAACATTGGAGGTACTTATATGCACCTGTTCGAACGGCCATTCACCCAAAAAGTAAATATTGGAGATGATCCGATCAATAACCGGGTGTACGGATTAGATTTTAACTACAGCACCGATGCTCCTTTTATCACCAAAGCGCTTGATTTTCTTCCGCTTCTCAATACTAAAGAACCTTCCAGCCTAACTTTAACCGCAGAATTCGCCGCCCTCGACCCCGGCCACTCCAATGCCATTAATCAGGGGCGGACAGATGATGATAAAAAGGATAGAAGCGGAGTTGTTTATCTAGACGATTTTGAGGGAAGTACGAGTAGTATTGATCTTAGAAACCCCGTAGTTTCTTGGGTGATGTCGAGTGTGCCTCAAGATGATAATTTTGGAAATAATAACCTCTTTCCGGAATCTCAATTTATTGATTCCACCCTTTCAGGTGTCAACAGAGCCCGATTAAACTGGTACCGGATTGATGACGCCATACGAAACGGTGATGATGACTCAGATCCCTACCGGAAGCCAGTGTTAGAGACGGAAGTGTTTCCAAATTTCAATCCGCAATTCCAGGGAAATAACATATTACAATCACTCGACCTGACTTATTACCCCAATGAGAGAGGTCCTTATAATTTTGACGTACCCAATGGTACCGAATACTCTGCCGGGGTGGAAGAAGCTGATGGCGGGTTAGTTTTGAGAGATCCACAATCCAGGTGGGGTGGTATTATGCGCGCTATCAATACCAACAACTTTGAAGCGGCCAATATTGAGTTTATCGAATTCTGGTTGCTAAACCCCTTTATGCCCAACTCTGAAGGGGTAGTTCCAACCGGTGGTGATTTGTACATCAACCTGGGAAATATTTCGGAAGACGTACTGAGAGATTCCAGAAATTTCTATGAAAATGGACTACCTACCGATGACGATGACCGAAATCCGGATACTACCAGATGGGGGTTGATCCCTAGAAAACCGCCTATTGTCAATGCCTTTGATAATGATAACGAAAAAAGAGCACGCCAGGATGTCGGTTTTGACGGGCTTACAGATGAAGGAGAACGCTTGTTATTTGATGATTTTCTCAATCAGTTACAAGCTTCCAATATTTCGCCTGCCGTAGTCAATCAGGTTACACAAGACCCCGCCAATGATAACTTTGTGAATTTCAGAGATGAAAACGCTTATGACGATGATGACGGGGTTTATCAGAGATATAGCCTATTTAATAACCCTCAGGGCAATTCCCCTGTCAATGACGGTAGCTCTCCGGTCAATGCCTTTACCAATAGACCAGATACAGAAGATATTAATCAGGATAACACGCTAAATGAAACAGAAGCGTATTATCAATACCGCATAAAACTTCAGCCAGGCGATCCACTCGTTGACGCAACCGGTTTCACCATTAAAAGAGAACAAAACGACTACATCACTGATACTGTAAGGGGAGAAACGGGAGTTTGGTACCGTTTTAAAATACCCAGAGATCAGTTTACTGGCAGGGTAGGTGGTATCAACGACTTCCGATCTATTCGATTTATGCGTATGTACATGACTAACTGGGAACAACAGGTCACCCTTCGATTTGCAAGGCTTGAACTAGTGCGTAACCAATGGAGAAGATATCAACTCAACCTGGAGCGACAAATCTGCGAACCTTCTGATAATCAAGGAGTCGCTTTCGACCTCAATGCTGTAAATATTGAAGAAAACAGTACCAGAGCTCCGTTTAACTATGTGCTGCCCAACGGAATCGAACGGGAGCAATCGATCGGTGCCTTCCCCGATGCCTTACAGAACGAGCAATCCCTTTCTGTTACGCTCTGTAATATGCAGTGCCCAAATGATGCAAAAGCGATATTTAAAATTATCAATTTTGATATGCGTTTATATGAACGCCTTAGAATGTTCGTTCACGCAGAGTCAGATATGCAACTCGATCCCGGCGATATGTCTATTTTCCTCCGGCTTGGTAGTGACGCTACCAATAACTTTTACGAGTATGAGATCCCACTGGTCATGTCGGAAATTGACCGGGCAAGTCAATTTCCGAGTACTTCGGCCGAATATGTGGATGAAATCTGGAGACCTGAAAACGAGTTTGACTTCCCGCTTGAGCTATTGAAAACCGTCAAAAAACAACGGAACAGTAATGGCTCTTTGGAGGAAGTGTATGAAATTGATGATCCGGATAAACCAACAAATAAGGTCAAAGTACTTGGAAACCCCAATCTGGGTTATGTCAAAAGCGTCATGGTCGGTTTGCGGAACAGATCAGGTGAGCCCCTGCCCGGTTGTGTAGAAGTCTGGATCAATGAGTTGAGAGTAGCAGGACTTGATGAGCGGGGCGGTGTAGCCGGATTAGCTAGAATGGATGTCAAATTAGCAGATCTGGGCGATATGACCCTGGCTGCAAACTATACCAGTATCGGTTATGGCGGTTTAGAACAGAAAGTGACCGAACGCTCTCGTGAAGAGATTATTCAATACGATGTAGCGACGACCCTCCAACTGGGTAAATTTTTACCGGAAAAATCGGGCATCAGTATTCCTTTTTATGCCCACTATTCAGAGGAATACCGAAATCCTGAATTCGACCCTTATGATCTCGACATCCCGCTGAAAGAGAAATTGCAGGAAGAGGATGACCGTTCCAAACGGGATTCGATCAAAGAGCTCGCTCAGGAATATACCCGACTGACCAGCTACAATTTTACGAATGTTCGAAAAAACCGGACCGCTAAGAATGCTCCTGCTTTCCCTTGGGATATTTCTAACTTCAGCTTTACCTACGGCTATGACCAAACATTCCAGCGAACCCCCTTTATTGCCAAAGATCAACTGGATCGCTACCGGGCAGCAATTGACTATACTTACAATATGAAACCACTTTATATTTATCCCTTTAAAAAACTGATAAAAAAGGATAAAAACTTCAAGTGGATTTCCCAGATCAATTTTAATCCGATCCCCAACTCCTTCAGCTTTTCTACTAACATGGACCGGCAATTCCAGGAAACCCGCTATCGGTTTACCGGAACAGATGAAAAATCCCCCGTCAACACCTTCTTTAATAAATCATTCCTCTGGACCAGGCAGTATAACCTGAACTGGGACCTTGCCAAAAACCTGAAGCTTAATTTTAGTGCGAACAATAATGGAGTGATCGATGAACCCCGGGAATTTGACCTGGAAAATAATCCCATTACTCCTCAAGAAAGACGCGATAGTATATGGACGAATATCAAAAATTTTGGGCGAACGAAGGTTTACAGCCACAACTTAAATTTAAACTATACCCTCCCGCTCAAAAATATTCCGCTACTTGACTGGATAAACGTTAAGGGTACTTATAATGCAAACTATGGATGGAATGCCGCCGCCCTAAACGTAGACTCTTTAGGAAATACCGTTCAAAATAGTCAATCCAGACAATTGAGTGCAGACTTTAAATTTGAAAGCCTCTATAATAAATCGAAGTATCTAAAGAAAATTAATCGGAAGAGTTCTAGAGGGAGAGGAAGAGGCTCCCGGGCCAGACCCTCGCCGAGAAGGAATAATAGCAAGAATAGCAGGGCAAAAAAATCGAAGAAAGAGCGTGAACCAAGCGGCATTGAAAAAGCCCTGATCCGTCCCCTAATGATGCTTAGAACTGCCCGAATGCGATATAATGAAGACTTTTCTACCATTATTCCGGGATATACCCCTTTTACAGAGTATGTTGGACTGTCTGAAGGATTTACAGCCCCGGGGATTGATTTCGTGGCCGGTTTGCAACCTAACATTGAACCCAATACTGATGATTGGCTCCGTAAAGCTGCTAACAATGGCTGGATAACCGAAAACATCTTCCAGCCCAACCCGGTTATTCAAAATTATACCCAAAGTCTGGATCTCAATATATCTATAGAGCCCTTTAATGATTTTAAGATTGAACTCGACGCCACCAGGCAATATACAGAAAACCTGACCTTGTCGTTTAAAGATACCCTGTTCGACAATTACATAGATCCGAGCGAAATCGTTCACGTTAATCCTCGTGAAACAGGGTCCTTAACGATTTCTTATTTTACCGGAAATACCATATTTAACAACGACATTCAGGGGTTATTCGCTGAATTTGAAGATAATAGAGCTGCTGTATCAAAACGGCTGGGAGGAGAAAGTACCGCTCATGATGATCCGGAACTGGCAGCATTGGGCTACGCAGAAGGTTATGGCCGTTATCAGCAAGACGTCCTGATTCCCGCCTTCCTGGCTGCTTATTCAGGAAAAAGCGTTGATGACGTTCCCACTATACGAACGACCCAGGATTTCCGTAACGACCTGCTGCCCCGCTTAAATTGGCGCGTCAACTATAACGGACTTTCAAAACTTGCCGGGCTCAAGGAGATATTTACAAATATAAACCTGACACACGGCTATCAATCAACCCTAACGGTCAATAATTTTCAGACGGAAGTGGAGTTTGCCGGAGATGAAAATATCGATAACCTCAATGATAATTTTGACTTCTATTCCAGGTTTGAAATCCCGAATCTCGTTATCAACGAACAGTTTTCTCCGTTGATCGGTATAGATGTCAAATTGAAAAATTCGATGAATTTCCGTTTTGACTTCAACAAGTCCAGAACACTTTCCATGAGTTTTATTGATTATCAGTTGAGCGAAACCAAAAAAACGGATTACAAATTTAACTATGGGTTCATTCTAAAAAATGTCTATATCCCATTTTTTGAAAGTAAGAAAAAGCGAAAAGAACGAAGACGGCGGCAAAATGACCCGGACGACCCGGATGATCCACAAGCCCCCCAAGGGAAGGATCTGAATATTCAGTTTAACTTTAACTACACCGACGATGTCACGATCAACCACTTGCTCGATCAGCAGGTCGCTGAACCAACCCGCGGTAATCGAAGAATACAAATATCCCCGTCCGTAGATTATGACCTAAATAAACGACTAAACCTGCGCTTCTTTTTCGAATATTCTAAGAATATTCCAAAAACATCTGCTTCCTTCCCCATTACAAATTGGAGAAGTGGTATTACCGTTCGATTTAGGCTGAACTAAAAAAAATCCCTAATAGGCTGTCTCATCAGTCGATGAGACAGCCTATTAGGGATTCGAAAAAGATGAGGATTGACTAATTCTTGGGCAATCTGGGCGCCACTTTTGTATTTTCCAAATTAAATACATTAACTTCTTTAGCAGCCTTCATTAATCCTACCTTTGCCTTTTGTTTGGTATCTCCGCGCAAATAGATGACATCCAGAAAATCGCCTGCCTGATATTCAGCTATCACTTTGAGGAGATCATCAATTTGGTTTACGTCTTTACCTTGCACTTTCAAAATAACATCATCCGCCTGAAGACCTGCCATTTCCGCTCCACTACCGTCCAATACCTTTTCTATAAAGACTCCGGCTCTCGGTCCGTCGGAGACCATCACTCCAAGCATAGGTCTGACTTTTGAAGATTTACCCCAAAATAATGAATTGCCCTCCTGCACCCGGTCGAATGACCAGGAAGGAGCCTGGGAAAAGAAAGCATCTGATTGCTCTGTTGTTTTTGCATGAATAGTTACGAAAATAGAGGTAATACCATCACGGTTTTGAACATCTACAGCTACATCTATTGCGATCAAATCATCTGTTATTTGTGCTTCAATCAGTTGATCGATCTCTTCACTTGCAATATCCTCTCCTTCCCGGGTAATCTTGGTCACCTGCTCCGTGCCCGATGGATCCAGCACCTTTTTGGTGATCATTAATTTCACATTTCCAGAGTAAGATTCCTGAGCTTGAGTAAATGGGAGACAAAAAAGGAAACACAAAAAGGTAGACAATGGAAAAAATGCGTTCGATGTACTTCTCATGATGGCTTTTTTATTGCGTTAAAAAATAGAAAGTGTGACCCTTCAGATAGTCCATACAAAACTAGGTTTCAAAGACTTTTGACCCAGTTAATGAAAGGTTAAATGTCTGTTAAAGTGAGACTTAGTATTCCTTAGTCCCCTACTTTTATATCAAAAAAACGTTTAATAATAGACAATAGCTTCTTATATTAGTTGCCTCAATAACTATTCAGGAAGCTTTTCTACAATATTTTTTGAAAATTTAAGGGTTGTTTGGCAAATGAATAAAAGAGCAATTTGGATTATAATTGGACTAATGAGTGCTGCCTTGCTAGGAGTCATATTTCTGCAGGCCTACTGGATCAACTGGTCAATCAATCTGGAAGAAAAACGATTTGACAAAGATGTTTTTTCTGCCTTAAACGTGGTAGCTGATAAATTACAACGCTATGAAGAAATTAAAGAAAACCTCGAAGCCCTGAGCCATATCCCCGGTTTTCAAGAACGCTTTATTGCGCATACGACCAAAAAAACCGGCTACTCCGTTGATGATAAGTTGTCCGTCGACTTTTTTATCAGTCGAAATATTAATTTAGATAGTATCCTTTTAGAAAAAGATATCGTAGACTTTCTCAACGGCGATGACTTGTGCGATGATCCAAATTGCGATTACTGCCAACCGCAACGATATAGGCGCTCGCAGCAACTCATATCTTACTGGAGTAAAACAAAAGTATACCAATACGTAAGTCCTCCCCCTATCAATCAACGAATCAACCTTGAGGCCCTGGATAAATTCATTGATCAGGAACTTGAAAGCCGTGGTATTCGGACAAAATTCAATTACGGGGTTTATTCAACCCTCAAAAAGTCGTTTATCATACAAGATGGTCATTACGTAGTAGAAGATGACAATAGTCCGCAAAGCACCCTTGCCAACTGGAATAACTTGGTCGATTCCAAATATAAAGTCCGTCTTTTTCCCTCAGACATTAACCTGCTATCGCCTGGCTTACTCATGATTCACTTTCCATCTAAGGCAAGTGTTGTGTGGCGATCCGGGTGGAAGACCTTGCTCGCCTCTATCTTGTTTACGGGTATTATCCTTTTTTGCTTTACGTACACTGTCCAAGTGATCTTCCGTCAGAAAAAGCTGTCTGAAATGAAGACAGACTTTATCAATAATATGACCCACGAGTTTAAAACGCCTATAGCTACCATCTCTCTCGCGGCAGATTCTATTACTAGCCCGATGATCAGTAACGACGCTAAGAAAGTGAGCCGGTTTGCAGACATTATTAAACAAGAAAATAAGCGCATGAACAACCAAGTGGAAAAAGTCTTGCAAATGGCGCGAATCGACCGGAAAGAATTTGATCTAAAACTTACTCAGGTCAATGTACATGAAGTCATTGAACAAGCTATCGAAAACAGTAGTCTAACTATAGAAAAAAGAGGCGGAACATTAAGTTCTTTCCTTGAAGCATCTCATCCTATTATTCAGGGAGATGCAACGCATATCTCCAATGTCATTCACAACTTGGTTGAAAATGCCAACAAGTATTCTCCCGATACACCGGTTATCTCCATTCACACCAAAAACATCAATAACGGAGTGCAAATAATGGTAAAAGATAGAGGAATCGGGATGACTAAAGAAGCCCGCAAACATATCTTCGATAAGTTTTACCGTGTACATACCGGTAATTTGCACGATGTAAAGGGGTTTGGGCTGGGATTGAGTTATGTGAAGGCCATTATGACCACTCACAAAGGGCAAATCGATGTTAAAAGCGAGTTGGGTAAAGGAAGTAGCTTCATCTTATTTTTTCCATTTGTCGTAGAGCAAAATTAGCCAGGTTCCGGCATTCTAATCTAAATCTTTGGGCACAATTTCAGATTAAAACAATATAATATTGATTTTAACAGTTATTAAAGTGCCAAATGAAAAACCCCAATTTGTTAACATCACATCAGAAAGCAACCTTTTGCTGTTCAATTTTCAACCGGGCCCACAACTACAAAAATTGATGTTTTTTTATTCAAAATGAAAAATTATTATTTATGAGCGCCAATAACAGAATTTTGCTCGTTGAAGATGACCAAAATTTCGGAGACGTATTAAGGTCCTATCTCGAAATGCATGAATACCATGTAACCCTGGCCACTGACGGAGATGAAGGGCTTGAAAGCTATCAACAGGGCAATTTTGATCTTTGCATTTTTGACGTCATGATGCCTAAAAAAGATGGGTTCACATTGGCTAAAGAAATCAGGGAAAAAGATGCTACCATGCCCATTATTTTTCTTACCGCCAAAGCTATGAAAGATGATGTTCTACAAGGGTTTAAGATTGGAGCCGACGACTACATCACCAAGCCCTTTAATTCTGAAGAACTTTTGTACCGAATCCAGGCCATCCTAAAAAGAAGCAAGAAAACCGACCCAAAAGCAGAAATCAAAGATTTTGAAATTGGTGATTACCATTTTCACTTCCCCTTACGTATCCTTACCTACAAAGGAGGCGATAAGGAAGAAAAGGAAAAATTGTCTCCAAAAGAGGCTCAATTACTTCGCCTGTTCTGCATTCACATCAATGACATCCTGCCCCGCTCGGAGGCGCTCACCAAAATTTGGGGAGAAGATAACTATTTTACCGCCCGAAGTATGGATGTTTTCGTAACCAAACTTAGAAAATACCTGAAAAAAGATCCAAAAATAGAAATTGTCAATATTCACGGCAATGGCTTCCAGCTTTTAGTCAGAAAGCAAGAAGAAGCGTGAGTTAGTTTATAGTTGGTAGTTAGTAGTTAGTAGCCATCCTTATTAACTATTAACTATTAACTATTCATTATTAATTTTCTTAAACGCTTCTATCCTTTCATTCAATACCGTTACCGCCAGATTGTAGTGGGCCAGTTTCCAACCTCCTTCCTTTTTTTGAAGGACTCCGGAGCCTCTGCACACGCCCATCCAGGTATCTAATAATTCCTCAAACCAAGCGGTTTGCCCGTCTTCAGAAAAATAAATTTGCCGATCTTTAGGGGTAAAATCCCAAGCAGTATCACGTTCGAAATACTTGGCAGCCCACTCCTCAAATTGTTTTTTCGTCCACTGCTCGGAAGGGTCTGTACCCAGATAGATCGACTGATCTGTCATGCTTCCGAAAAAGATCTCCTCGTCGGCAGTGGCTGCTGCTCGATGCCAACTGTTCAGCAACTCATGGATAGTTTCTTCATCATTTTCCATCTCAATGTGACAACTTGTTTTTTTACGGGTATCTGTAATCTGAAAAATTTTCCACCCGTCTTCCTGCCGAGCCAACATAAAAGCATTCACTCCGCAATGGCTTAAAACATCATCAATAAAGAAAGAGTATTCGGTCCAGACCATCGCCAGGTTGTCTTCTACCTTTATCGTTTTTGACCATAGCTTTTCCTCCCATTTATTTTCTTTTGGCGCCCCCACTCTGCTTAAAAATTGCTCGATATCTGAAGTAGTGATTCTTGGGCTACCGCTCTGGTCATTAAAAGTAGTCATCAGCCTCGCATCTTTATGCAGGGTGGTTCTCATCAAACTCGAATCTCCGCTATTCAATCCGTCAAAAAACTGATCGATCGTTTCAATAACAGCTTTATGATCAACTGTCTGAGCAGTCGCTATTCCTGATACAATAAACCAAAGGAAAAGAAAGGTATATTTCATAAGTAAAATTATTGAACGTCTTCCTGATCGAAATAAAAATACATGGCTAACACTCTTAGATCAGCAGCAGGCACCTTTGGGTGGTCTGTTGAAAATTTCCGATCGCCCAACAGATCAGGATAGATAGCAGAAGGATTCTCGGGCTGTAGAATAACTTGAAAGTTACTGGGTAACGTTCCTCCATTCCAGTCATTTACTAATCCTGCATAATCCCATTCAAAACCATAGAAGGAAAACGCTCCCCCATTGACCTCCAGGATTCGTTCAAGCGGAGTGTCAATCGTAATTCCTCCGATCGTCTTCCATTTAGAATCTTTTTGGTCAACTCTGATCCTGTCGATCCTTATAAAAGGCGCATCTTCTTCCCAGTAGACTTTGAGCTCTTTTTCAGAATCCGGAAACACAATAGTTGCTTCAGTAAACTCGCCTTCCCAACTTCCCAATTCTTTTCGTATTACATTTTCCTTACCGTAAATCCCGATTATATCTTCTTCGGTAAAGTCAGGCTTGATTAAACCGACCATCTCCCCCGGTTCTATGTACCATTCTTTCACTTCCGGAGATAAACTCAGTACGGGATTTTTCTCAACCGGTTTGCCTTTCTTTCCCACCTCGACATCTTCAACATCCTCCGAAGCCGATTCCCCTTCAGCAGCACTGTCGGACTTGGTATCTCCACATCCCAACATTAATATTGAAATAATTCCAATTAAAAACAATCGTATCATTAACTATTATTTTTATGAATAATTCTCACAAAATACTAATAAAAAAGAAGGGGTAATATTAAAATAATGATCATTCCGAATTTTTAAAATCCGGAATAATCCATATTTTTTTCTTTTTTTGCTTAGTTTTCAAAAGGTTAAGCCCTTTTTTGAATCAAAAAACGACACCTTTTAATCTATTTTTTAAGGGGAATGCTGTGAATTTTTTTGAAATTCACAGCATTCTCTTTAAAAATACCTGAAAAGGGCTGTAAATGTTAAGCTTGATAATAGGCTTATGGCAAAGGACGCAGCCTTTTAGTTTCTCAAAAGGGTTTGCCTTTACCATAATAGTAAATGCGGATATTTTCCTAAAAAGAGAAGTCATTAACTATTAGCCCGTTAATCTTAGCTAAAAATAGCCCATGAGGCATCTCGATCCTGCATTAAAGATAATTCGGGACGGGATGACTCATGTTTTGGAAAGAAAATTTCTTCTCTATTCTACTTTTGGAAAACCACCTTAAAATCCTGGTAGTTGCTTTGGTGACGCACTCTAATAATGTAAATGCCGGCAGAAAGAGCATTACCTGGTTCAAAACGGACGGTTCCGGCCGCATTTTTGCGCGTTTCCAGCACTCTTCCGTAAATATCCAGTAATTCTACTTCCGCGCTGCTAATCGACCCTGGCAGGGTAACCTGCACAAAATCCTTAAACGGATTGGGCCATACTTTCGTGAGCGATAGATCGTCCTCGCCTTCATAACCAATAATCGGAATGATCTCTTCCTTATTGGAAAGAATTGGGTTGGCCACTGGTCCGCAAGATCCTTCATATACCTTAACGTTTCGGAAATAGGCATTACCATTGCCTGGAGAACTGTCATGGTCTGCTACAAAGCATAACCGGTCAAACGTTCCTGTGTAGAAACTGCCTACCGGAATGGTGTAGGTTACCCAACCGGAGCCGGGATAATTATCATAATTGCCGATTCCCCAGTTCTGCGTTCCGTAAACGCGGAAGGTATAATTGGAAGAAATATTGTTATCATTATCAAAAGCGACACCATGAATCTCCCCTTGAAGCGTGCTGTAGAATTCAAATTCAACAACCGTATTAGCGGTGACCGTATAGTTGTATGAAATAGATTTCCAGGCATTATTCTGAATAAACAGGGTCTGCCCACCATCTTGCACTTGATGAGAACCATTATCCTGGCTGCCTCCATAAGAATTGATCGTCGTAGCGCTAAAATCAATGGTCGGACAACCTCCGGGACCTCCTATACAGAAGTTGGTCGTTTCAGAACTTCCGAATGCTCCGCCTGAAGCCAAGACGGTTCCCTGATCATCAACTAATTCATAAGAACCGTTTCCGTAGCTACAGCAAATTCCGTCTCCGTATGAATCAAAAATAGTATAATCATAACAATCATCGGGTAAGCAGAAGGTCTCTGTCACTGTTGCACCTTGAGTAGCATAAGGCCCGCCTGAAGTTACCAATGCTCCCGAACCATCTCTCAATTCCCAGGTCGTCTCACTAGGATAGTTATCCAATACAATGGTCATCGTCACTTCTGTATCCTGGCAACCGCCACCACCGCCACCAGAATTGGAGCTAAGTCCCAGGGCATCAATACAAAGGTCGCCTTGCCAGCTGGAGCCGCTGGTACCGACAAATCGAAGGCGTAGTTCAGATTCGCTTCCGTAGGCACTGAGATCTACATTTGCAGTAAGCCATGAACTGCCCTGAGTACCGGAAAGCGACCAAATGGAGGACCAGGTTGTTCCGTCAGTACTGGCTTCCAAACTAAGGGTACCCACTGCATTCCCTAGCATATGATAATCAAAGGTGAATTCAGGATTGGAAACGCCTGTCAAGTCATAACAAGGGCCGTTAAGGATAGCCGTTTTGCTTGGATAATTTGGTGAAGACGTCTCTACGTAGTAATAAAAAGTTCCATCTGATGCACCAGAAGGTCCTGTTCCGCTGGAAGGTGTTCCACCGGACCTTTGGGTCCAATCCAAATCATCATTGCCCTCTTGAGACCAATCGCCGAGGCCACTTTCAAAACTTTCTGCATATGGGTAGGAATTGATAGTAGCAGAGCAGGTTGGTCCGCCGCCGCCACTTCCGCCGGGAAGGATGGTAGAAAATAACCCCCGACCATGTGTAGCCGCTATGGCTGTATTATCACTTGTACGATATTGTAGCATATCGGTTCTTACATTTGCCAGTCCTCCATTGGTAGGCCCCCAATTGGTAGACGTTCCATTGAGGTCATCGGTACTCCAAACGCCCAGTTCTGTGGCTAATAAAGCTTGATCGCTATTACTTGGATCAAACATAGACCAACGAATCGGCATATCCGGAAGATTTCCTTCCACTGAAGTCCAACTCGATCCGCCGTTCGTAGATTCGTATACACTATTGACTCCATAATTGGAATAGGTAACTAACAGATGATTTTCGTTACCTTCTTCGATCGATACAGAAGACGTATAACCAGAGCCTGCTCGCACGATGGTAGCCGAAGGGCTAGATGCACTGGAATTATCTACCCGCACCACATCTCCATTATCCAAGCCGAAATAAACCCGGTTGCTGACATTTGGGGATACCGAAACACAACTCACTTTGGCATTATTGAACTGACTGATCGAGCGAGAGCCGGTAGAGTTCGTTCCTCCTACACTGGTGATCAAAGAATAAGTACCATTATTGTAACAGGCATATAGCACATTGGCATCGCTGTCATAGTCGGTAGGATTAATGAATCGTCCGGCATTACTTCCGATAGATCTGGAAGTAGAGCTACCCCAATTATTAGTAGTTATGTAGTAGTTGTTATATACATAGGAAGAAATTTGAGTGTTAGGCTGATTGGCATCGATATGGCAGAAGGCGCCATCTCCGCCAGATACTTCTGTCGTACTATTAATGCCGGTAGAGGTATATTTTTGGGTGCCATTATCTTGCGCACCTGCCAGAAAATTGTTCGAGCCGGAATTTCGGTTGAGGTCGGCAGCATAATATTGGGTGACATTATAGCCATTACCCCGAAAACTTATCGTTGGTGTTCCGGCTGTGCCATTGGTTGTTCTGTATACTCCCCCATCATTTCCGAACCAAATGACCTTAGAATTTCCATTTTGGAAAACAATAGCGTGCTGATCCGCATGCATGTACTGGTAACCGCCACCGCCGTACCACTGAGAGACTTGCGACCAGGAGCTACCACCATTGCCGGACACCAATAGATCGATACCACCAATAAATACGCGGTTGGAGTTGTTAGGATCGACGCCACAGATCAGATCGTACCAGGCTTGGCCACGGCAGAAATTACTCATTCCAAAGGCTCCTGGTACTGGAAGCGATGTCCAGTTAGAGCCGCCGTTATCGGTACGATAGATTCCGGAGCAATCGTAATTGGTGCCTTGCATAAGCGCGTATACTACATTAGCATTACTAGCCGCACAAGCCAGTTCGATACGTTGATAACCGCTTGAAGGCAATCCTCCACCGGTAAGTTTTGACCAGGAAGTGCCTCCGTTCGTAGATTTATAGATGCCATCAGTTTGAAAAAGCCCCATTGCGGCATACAAATCTCCATTACTCGCCAATTCAATATCGGCAGCTCGATTAGCACTGGCTCCGGCTCCGGAACCCAATACTTTAGACCAGGAAGAACCGCCATTGGTAGAACGCTGTACGCCACCGTCTCTGGTACAGGCATATACAGTTCCGGAGCTATTCACTACAATTTTTTGAACATAGTAGAAAGTGGAGTTATTAGTGGATGATAATTGATTCCAGGTATTCCCTCCGTCGGTGGTTTTCCAGATACCAAGGCCACGGATCGCATCCGCATTAAAAAAGCCTTCTCCCGTTCCAAAATAGATGATATTTGGATTGGATGGGTCTTGTGCAATAGACGCAATAGCTAGGTTATCGAACAGTTCGTTAACAGGTGTCCAGGAGTTTCCTGCGTTGGTACTTTTCCATAATCCACCGCCAACGCTACCTGCCCATATGGTATTTCCAGCCCCATCATTAGCGTCTATAAGAATGGCTCTTGTCCGGCCAGATACATTTGAGGGTCCTCGTTCTGTCCAGGTTATATTAGCGATAGCCGCCCGGTTAGTAGCATTAGAAACGCGGAGGCTGTCGGCATATCTTTTAGCCTGAAATAATCGCTGTCGGGGAACTTCGTTTAGGGTCGGGTCTTTCGTCATTTCAAATTCTTGCTCAATAGCTTTGTCAATCCGTTGAAGCTTTGGTACTTTCTTGATTTCGTGTGTTTTCTCGTGTGACGGATAGAGTGTCCATAATCCGATGGCCAAGCCTAAAAAAAGAAGGATGACCAGAGAGCGAGCTGATGATTTCATAATTAGGAATTTTTAAAAATGTTAATAGTTGAGTGTTAGTAAAAGATCTTAATGATCATTTGCATCATACAGCGCAATAGCGTCTGCTCCTTTTTGATCAGGGAATCAAAAAGGTGTATTTGTTATTTACATTTTAGGGAAGGGGAGAAAATTGAAATGAATAAAATCTAGGGTGGTAACTGAGTAAAGTTTGTCATAGTCCGTTTGTTAGTCAAGTAATCGGTTTGTTTTTCAGATTAAATTTAAAAAATATTTCACAAAATGTAATATATCTTACATTTATTTTTGAACAATTTCACAAACACCTTATAAAAGAACAGCTTTTTAAGTAAAATTAGAGGATCATTCGGATAAACAGCCTGAAATTTCCTATTGGGGAGTCGTTTTTTCTTATTATCTGAGCACACGCAGGGAAAAATCCAATCGATTTGTGGTAGAGCTGGGCGGAAACACACGAAGAACCACCCGAACAGTAAGATTAAATTGATCTTCATCCAGCATGGGTTTTGCATTTGATAAGGAAGGGATCATTTCTAGGGTACTACCTGCATTTAGCAAGTTGGTATCGTCACGGTAAAAAAGTTCTCTCCAGTTATTGGGATCATCTTTAAAAATCTGTATGGAGATTTCTTGTATATAATCATAATTAACTCCAAATTGCTCTCTCAGCTCCGCAAAGCCCGGACCGATCTGTTCGACATCTGCAAAGTTGATGCCTCTCTGATCTAATTGTGCTAAAATGCGTGAATCAATATTTTTTATAGTAAAAAAATGCACTTCAAAAGGATTAAGGGCTGCAGGCATATCGAATTCGACGGTGTAGGCTTCTTCAAAGAGCACTTCCCCTTCCTCATCTTTATTGCATTGCATAAATGCCAAACTACTCAAAATCAATATAAAAAGAAACGTTACTGAAAATTTCATAGACTGTTTTATATTTATTCAGATCCTTTTCGGTAATTCATCAGACCTGTTTTCGAAATATGCGTAATTTAATTTTTTTATTACCGAAAAAAATAAAATATTGTTATTTCTGAGTTAGTGTTTATATTTATAGTGAAGGACGCACAAGTTTGCCTTCACTAGAAGGACGCAATAATTACTTGCCTTCACTAGAAGGACGTAACATTATATAACATCATTAATAAGTTTTGTCTTTCCCAATAGACACTATTTTTTAATGTATTTAACACAAGCCATGGGAGAACAAAAAGTATCCATCGTAAAAGATAATCATTCGATGCATCGATTCGTGCGACAGCTATTAAACGATGTAAAGGCGTTAGAGTATATGCTGGAGAATGATTGGTTTGAAAAAGATAAGATCAGGATTGGTGCTGAACAAGAGATGTGCCTGGTCTGTAACAAAACATTCAAACCCATGCCTATTGCTATCGAGGCTTTAGAAAAGATGAAGGATTTTGAATGGGTTGAAACGGAGTTGGCCAGGTTTAATTTGGAGATTAATCTGACACCTCATGAATTTAGCGGTGATTGTCTCAAAAAACTGGAACAGGAAATACAAACCAACCTGAAACTGGTCAAAGATCGGTTAAAGACTATGGATACTGAAGTATTGCTGACCGGTATTTTACCCACCCTTCGAAAATTTGACCTGGAGAAACACAATCTTACCCCCAAGAAAAGGTATTTTGCGCTGATTGACTCTATTCACAGTCAACTCATTGGTAATGCTTTTGAGTTGCGGCTGACGGGTATTGACGAGTTGCTTGTAAAACACAACTCTCCCTTGCTGGAAGCTTGTAATACCAGTTTCCAGGTGCATTTACAAGTATCTCCTGATGAATTTATCAGAATGCACAATTTTGCCCAGGCGCTCGCAGCTCCCACTATGGCCATTGCAGCCAATTCACCGATAGTATTTGGCAGAAGGCTTTGGCATGAGAGTAGAATTGCTCTTTTCCAGCAATCATTGGACACCAGAACGACTCATGAGCATATGCGGGAGCGAAGCCCAAGAGTCAACTTCGGAACGCACTGGACATACGAATCCATTCTGGACATTTACAAAGAAGATATAGCTCGTTTCAGGGTACTGCTGGCCGGAGATGTAGAAGAAGATTCAATCAAGTTGGTATCAGAAGGGAAAGTTCCCAAACTACGGGCGTTACAAGTACACAATTCAACCGTTTACCGTTGGAATCGTCCTTGCTATGGTATCAGTCCGAACGGTAAACCGCATTTAAGAATTGAAAACAGGGTACTACCTGCGGGGCCAACAGTGCTTGACGAAATGGCTAATGCTGCCTTTTGGCTAGGCGCTATGATAGGCATTAGTAAAGAATACGATACTGTAACCAATAAAATGAAGTTTGCCGAGGCTAAAGACAATTTTGTCAAAGCTGCACGGTATGGTATCGACGCTACTTTTTCGTGGTTTAATGATCAGAAAATCGGGGCTTGCGAATTAGTGCTGAAGGAATTACTCCCCCTTGCCCGGGAAGGGTTAAAGACGCAAAAGGTGAAAAAAGCCGACATAGATAAATATTTGGGGATTATTGAAGAACGGGCAAAAAAACATATGAATGGAGCCAGATGGAGCCTTCGGTCTTACACCGATTTGCAGGAAAAATCTGGCCATGATGAAGCCCTTACCTGCTTGACAGCAGCAATGCTAAAAAATCAAAATAAAGGTATTCCTATCCATGAATGGCCTAAACCAAACTTATCAGACTTGGAAGATTACAAACCCACCAAACTAAAGGTCGAAGAGTTTATGACCACCGATCTGTTTACTGTCCAAAAAGATGATATCATTGAGTTGGTAGCAGAAATGATGGATTGGCGAAAAATAAGATACACCCCCGTCGAAAGCAAAAAGGGTAAACTGATTGGTCTGGTTACCTCCCGGTTGTTACTCCGCTATTACGCCAATAAAAATAAACTGGATAGCAACCAGGATACCACCGTCAAAGATATCATGATCCAAGCCCCTATTACCATTTCCCCGGATGCTACTCTATCCAAGGCGATGCATATGATGCAAGAAAACCGTATTGGATGCCTACCGGTAATTCAGCATGACGAACTTGTCGGCATCATCACCGAAATGGATTTCTTGCGCATCTCTGCCCGGTTGATGGAGCGTTTGGATCAGAAGGGGTAAGGAGTAAGGAGTAATGAATAAGGAATAATGAGTAATTAATAATGAGTGGTTAGTGGTTAGTGGTTAGTGGTTAATAGTTGGTGGTTAGTACTTTGTCAACCAAGTTGATTAGTTATGAAATAAATTACTGTAAAACAGCAATTTATTCCTTCACTTAATTAACTATTAAACTCAATTAACTTTTTTTACTAAGTATTAATGGTTAATAGATGTACGTCTCTGAAATAGGTTGACCAGCAAAACTGTTTGTTTCAGAAGGATGGACTTTTAACTACTTCAGGGGTCAATAGTCTATAAAAAGAAAAGTTTTTCCGCCGGCAACAGTTTGTTCTTCCATTTCTTTATTGCCGTGTGGGGAGGAAACAAACAGGTAATAGAATTTTCCTTTCAAGGTATAGAAGCCTACGAATCCATCTGCATTGGTGGTACCTGAGGCCACTACATTTTCATCATTGATGCGATCGATATTATTATCATAGATCTTTATGTAAGCGTCTCTGACGGGTTCTCTGTTTTCGCAGGCAGGGTCTAATTGGCGGTTACAGTAGGTGACATTTACTTCAAGGGTAGCATAATTGGGTTGGGGTGTTTCGCCGGGAGTGTTGCCGGGTTGGTTGGGAGAGGTTTCTTCTTCGGGAGAACAAGCGAAGAGGAGTAAAAACACGAAGTAAGGTAGAATCTGTATACTTTTCACTGTTAAGACGGTTTTCTGAAATTTTGAATCTAAAAGCTTTAAATTAATAAAAGTTGAGCAGATTTGATTAATCTTAAACACACCTTTTGAAAAGATTTTGTGACACTTTTTTCTTTTACTACTATACATAACCAAATAATCAATTTTTTCACCCCTTTTAAAACCATTTGATCATGCATACGAAGCATCTTTTTTCATTACCACTTAATTTTGTTTTCTTGTTAATCCTTACTGTTTTTAATGGAACCGTTTTATCCATTACCTATACCATCCAAGATCCTGAAGTTGGTATCTTTTCTTGTGTTGCTTCCGGTAATAAATAGTAAAGCTAGAAAGTCATCGTTTTGGAAATTATGTAGATGAGAATGAATAATTAACCCCCTGACCCACTGTACCGTTGAACCGCCGAACCGTTGAACCACTGTACCGCCGAACCGTTGAACCGTTGAACC
>CAZHOV010000044.1:0-29428 GCA_964534315.1 uncultured Saprospiraceae bacterium
TAATAATATTTTGCAATTTTACAAATCTTTCGCTTGCGAAAGATCAGTTATTAATATTCAGTTCCTTCTATGGCTTGGTGCCAACGCCGAGCTAAACGCTCGTGCAAGTGTTTCTTTGTCAAGTTATTAAGAACTAATGTTTGAGTCAATAAAACGAGGCGAACTAGCATGGGCGTTATGGTTTTTGTTGGCAGCATTTTCTATTCTTTTAGTCCCTCATCAACCTCTGATTTCAGTATTGGAAGGTAAACGTTGAGAATTGTCCAGATAATTGAATCATCCAAATTGTCATAAGAGTGGATAAGGCGATTTCGAAAATCTATGATTTGACGAGTATGACTTAACTGGAACTCAACTTCTTCTTTTTTAAATTGGTTAACAGCTTCCCCGATTATTCCTAATTGCCTTTCCACAGCACTTTGGGTTTTCAGGTCTTCTTGATATTTAGAAAACTCCTCAATTCCTGTTAGAAAAGATTCTATTAAATGAATTGCCTTTTGAATATCAGACAGATACTTTTTCGCTTTCTCTGTCATAAATTAATCGTTTAGTTGCTTCAATATTTTTTTTGAGATAGGGGTTTTCAATTGGTTTATCTGTTAGCAAATCCACCTTTCGTTGAAATAAGTCCTCCAAAGATTCCCAGAATTCAATAAGTATTAATCCTTTTTCAATAGGAGGCATGGGATCTAATTCAACAATTAAGTCAATATCGCTGGTTTTAGGGTTGAAATGATTCGTAGCGGCCGACCCAAAAATAAATAGCCTGTTAACTTTGAATTTCTCGCATAATTCAAAGAGCAGACTTAATTTTTCTTCAATAATAAAGGGCAGTTCCATAAACTTTTTAATAATGAACTCTTGAAATACTAATATAGTTCTTTTTATTTATTGCTGCCAGCGTTTATATAACCAGACCTTAAGGCCCGGTTATACAGTTATAATTCCGGGTTACTTAGACTTCGCCATTCTACTCCCTTACCACCTTAACCACCTCACTAACCTCTCCACTAATGGCTCTTACCCAATATACCCCAGCCTCTAAATCTCCGACCATCCAGCGCGTAGATCCGGTCACTTTTTCCGACTTGATCACTCTGCCCTGCAAGTCCATCAACTCCAGACGGACGGGCTTGTTTTCCGAAATATTGATGTCAATGTAGTCATGGAATGGGTTGGGCGATAGGGTAAAGAGGTCTTCTGTGATCACTGAGTTTACATTGACCACCTCACCAATTTCTACAGTAGTGGTAAAGGTGTCGGAGCAGCAGTAGTTTTCTGTGATGAGGGTGATGTCATAAATGCCGCTCTCAGCATAAACATGCGGGGCAGGATCTTTTTCGGTCGTTGTGGTGCCGTCTCCAAAATCCCACAGAAAATCAGTGGCGTAGCGGGAGAGATTTTCAACAGTAACTGTACTATCATTAATATCAACGGAAAAGTTGGAAGGAGGTACCAATAAACTATCGCCACATAAACTTTCCACAGCAATGATGACGCCTGAGTCAAATATTGCATCGCTGGCATCGGAAATGGCTAATTTTACATGATAAGTGGAATCGGGATCAACGATGAATTTGGCGGGCAAGACAGTCGTGTAACCATCGTATTCAACAAACTGACCGCCTGTATTATCTACATAATACTGTGAGTTGATCTGGTCGTTTATGGTGTTGATTGTTACTGGGGTAGTGGTGTCTGGTACCGTAGCGATATTAACTGGCTGCCCACCGCCGGGACCGGTAACGATAAAAGCAAATACATCGTTAAAACCGGTGTTAACATATTCCGGATATTCTTCAGAGGCGAAGATGTAGTAAAAACACAGCGTATCGGTAGTTGATTGAATATCGAATTCTAAGACAGCCGCATCAAAAGTGGTAAAGCCACTCAATAGCCCCAGATCGGTGTCTCCTGGCGTATTGTTGGGGGTGCTGGTAGCTGCGCTGTTATTTGGCCCTGGAGCGTCGAGGACATTACCTGAAGATAGTAAAATACCTGCATCGGCATCCATACCGGTCCCCGTTACCTGAACAAATGCACGCGCTTTAACAGCTCCGGTATAGGAGACGTTGGAAGGAGTAACACAGTCGTTGTCAAAAAAGTCCATCACCATCTGCTCAGGGGTGACGGTGGTATCTATAAAAAAGGTCGGCTGAGCCATTAAAGTAGCAAAAGAAAATAAACAAAGACTGAGGAGAGTTATTTTAATCTTCATAGCAACTCATTTTTTTGGATTAATAAAGGTCTAAATATAAAAAATTTTGTAAATATTTACTTTTTCTTTGCGAACTTTTCGTCGCTGCGAGATCAATTTTCAACAATTCAACAATAAATTATGACTACGTCCCTATGAGAGGATCCCGAATTTCAAAAAAAAACCTTCATTCTTCATTCTTAATGTTAGAATACCCAACACAAATGCCAGACTCATGAAAAACTACCATATACTCCTCTTAGCTCTCCTCTTTTTCGTCGGTTGCGGGATAACCAAGAAGCGATTGAATGCCTACGAGGCGATCGAACAACTCAAAGAAGGTGTTCTATTGGTGCAACTGGTGACCTATAAAAATACGATCCAGCGCCTGTATGAGCAGGGAAATATAGAAAAGGGAAATGCCTATAAAGAGCGGGAAAGGAAAGAAAACCGGTTATTGATGACCTACTTTAATGAATTCTTCGACTTTTGCCCGGTTTATTTTTTTCATCCCCATGAATTAGATAAAATCCGCAACGGACAGCTAAGCCTGGCGTTCCGGGATGAAAACCTGGAACTGGACCCTCAAATCGATCTGACCGGAACACCTTATCTAATAGCCCAATTCGGATATCCCGATATCAATGAACCCTTCGTAGGAGGTAAGGATATTTTTATCAAAGATCCCGACTTCAATCAAATGAAAAAACCGTTTCCCTACCAGGCAAAAGATATTAATCTTTACCTTGGCGATAAATCTCAAAATCCGCTGAATCTCCAATCCTTGAATAATAAATTGCAAAATTTTTATTATAAATCAAGAAAATACAGACTGAAGCAGCAAGTTAAAAATCTAGAAATTAGCGAATGAAAGTAACAACCAATCAATTTTTAGCCCGTCAGCTCTCACTTGACGAACAACGTATTGATAATACCCTAGAACTACTAAAATCAGGTGCTACTATCCCGTTTATCGCTCGTTACCGTAAGGAAGTAACCCGCGGACTGGACGAGGTGCAAATCGAACAAATCGAAAAGGCCTGGAAAAGCTTTGAGGAACTGGAAGCACGCAAGGACTTTATTCTCAAAACGATCGAGGAACAAGGTAAATTAACGCCTAAACTGAAAGCAGCGATTACCGAAACCTATGATCTGACCAAACTAGAAGACCTCTATCTTCCCTATAAGAAGAAACGCAAAACCCGAGGAACAGTAGCCAAGGAAAAAGGGCTCGAAAAATTGGCTAAAAGCCTGATGGATCAACGCAGTAATGATGTAGAAAGCCTAGCGCAACATTTTCTCAATAAAGAAGTGCCTTCTGTGGAAGACGCGCTGCAAGGAGTCAAGGATATCATTGCCGAATGGATCAATGAGGATGCCGAAGCCAGATCTGTTGTACGCCGCACCTTCGATAAACAGGCCACGATACAGGTAAAGGTGGTGAAAAAACTGAAAGACGAAGCATCAAAATACAAGGATTATTTCGATTATTCAGAACCGCTCAAAAAGTGTCCTTCCCACCGGCTACTGGCCATGCTTCGAGGGGTTGATGAGGGCTTTTTGAAACTCTATATCGGCCCAGAACAGGAAGAAGCCCTGAATCATCTAAATCGCCGTTTTGTTAAGGGCAGATCTGCCGCTTCCGATCAGGTTGCCGAAGCTATCGAAGATGCCTACAAGCGGCTGATACAACCTTCCATGGAAACGGAATTCAAGAATAAGTACAAAGAAAAGGCAGATGAAGAAGCGATCTGTGTTTTTGTGGTCAACTTAAGGCAACTGCTACTAAGTCCGCCGCTTGGCCAAAAACGAACACTCGCTATCGACCCAGGCTACCGAACAGGCTGTAAAGTGGTCTGTCTAGATGAGCAGGGCCGCCTGGAATACCAAACGGCTATCTATCCTCACCCCCCGCAGGCCAACGTAGAGGCGTCTATTGATCGACTTCAAAAGCTGGTGGACCAGTACGATATCGAAGCTATCGCCGTCGGAAATGGAACAGCAGGTAAAGAAACCTTTAACCTGTTAAAGTCGATCAAGTTTCCGCAAGCACCGCTGCTGTTTATGGTCAATGAAAATGGCGCGTCGATCTATTCAGCCTCCGCTATTGCCCGGGAAGAGTTTCCGGATCAGGATGTCACGGTCCGTGGAGCGGTATCTATCGGCCGGCGTTTGATGGACCCGCTGGCAGAATTGGTGAAAATCGATCCCAAATCGATCGGGGTAGGGCAGTACCAGCATGATGTCAACCAGGTAAAACTAAGAGAAAGTCTGACCAGAGTAGTGGAAAGCTGCGTCAATCAGGTGGGGATCAACCTCAATACGGCTAGCAAACACCTACTTACTTATGTGTCTGGCCTTGGTCCGACCACCGCAGAAAATATTGTTAACTATAGAGAGGAGATTGGTAGTTTTGAAAATCGTAATCAGCTTAAGAAGGTGCCCCGGCTGGGTGCCAAAGCATTTGAACAATGCGCCGGCTTCCTCCGCATTCGGAACGCCAAAAATCCGCTGGATAATACAGCCGTCCACCCGGAAAGTTACAGTATCGTCCGCCAAATGGCTAAAGATCAGGGTTGCACGGTGCAAGCGCTTATTGAAAATGCCAACTTACGCAAGGGCATTGAGCTAAGACGCTATGTGTCTGGACAGGTAGGGTTGCCGACGTTAAAAGATATCATGAAAGAGCTGGAAAAGCCAGGTCTAGATCCCCGTGGCCAGGCCGAAGCCTTTGAGTTTAAACAGGGTATTAATACCATGGAAGATCTACGCGAAGGTATGGAACTCCCAGGCGTTGTTACCAATATCACCAAATTTGGAGCATTCGTGGATATTGGCATCAAGCAAGATGGCCTGGTCCACATTTCCGAACTAGCTAATCGCTTTGTCAAAGACCCTGCCGAGGTGGTGAAGCTCAACCAAAAAGTGTCGGTCCGGGTCATCGGTATCGATATTCAACGGGGGCGGATTCATCTGTCGATGAAGCAGTAGTGTAGGTTGGGACGAAGACGTGCCCAGCTAGCAAGAGGTTGGGACGAAGACGTGCCCAACCAGCATGACGAAGACGTACCCAACCAGCATGACGAAGACGTACCCAACCAGCATGAGACGCATTGCACATTGTTCATTCCTCATTGTACGTTGTTTTTAAGCTTTCCTGAAACAAATTTCCTTTTTTTGTAGTTTTAATGCTTGTATCTGTAGTTTTCATAAAAAACGCCCTTTTGAAGCACTTAAAATATCTAAATCAGTTTTTTATAAAGTACAAGTGGCGCCTGTTTTTGGGAATTATTTTTGTTTTTATTTCCAATTATTTCAGGGTGTTACAGCCTCAAATTATCAGAGAGGCGTTGGACTTGGTTTATGAAAACATCGGGTTTTACAATTTGATGGACGGTTTCGAGGCGCAAGAGCAATATTTTGCAAGCCTTGGGAAAACACTGCTCTATTTTGGAGTGCTCGTGCTGTTGTTGGCCTTGCTAATGGGGATTTTTATGTACTTTATGCGGCAAACTATTATTGTAATGTCACGCCTAATTGAGTATGACTTGCGGAAAGAAATTTTTAACCACTACGAGGAACTTAGTCTTGAATTCTTCAAACGCA
The DNA here is from genome assembly GCA_964534315.1 of uncultured Saprospiraceae bacterium. Classification (GTDB taxonomy): domain Bacteria; phylum Bacteroidota; class Bacteroidia; order Chitinophagales; family Saprospiraceae; genus CAZHOV01. The sequence goes on from CAZHOV010000044.1 coordinate 5,804, forward strand.
ATAATACGGGCGACCTTATGGCCCGTATCACGGAAGACGTTTCCAAAGTCAGAATGTACCTGGGGCCTGCCTTACTTTATGGTATCAATCTGGTTTCCTTATTTATTATGGTCATCTGGGCTATGTTAAATGTAAGTGTAGAACTGACGCTTTACAGTTTAGCTCCCCTTCCATTACTTTCCATCTCTATTTATTATGTAAGTAATCTGATCAATAAGCGAAGTGAAATCATTCAAAAGCATCTAGCGACGCTCAACAGTTTGGCTCAAGAAGTATATTCAGGCATACGCGTGGTGAAATCTTATGTGCAGGAAAAGCCAATGGGAACGTTTTTCGCTGAAAAGAGCGACCAATACAAAGACAAATCAATGAACCTGGCGAAAGTAGATGCGGCCTTCTTTCCCCTTATGCTTCTCCTGATTGGCGCTAGCACCATAATAACCGTGTATATTGGAGGATTGCAGGTAGTAAGTGGAAAGATCACCCCTGGTAATATAGCCGAATTTGTGATCTACATCAATATGCTGACCTGGCCGGTGACCGCTATCGGATGGATCGCCTCTATCATTCAGCAGGCGGCTGCGTCCCAAAAGCGCATCAATGAGTTTTTAGAAACCGAACCTGCCGTACTTAATTCCTCTGATCGCAAAGAACCATTAGTAGGAAAGATCACCTTTGACGACGTTACCTTTAAATATCCTGATACGGGAATTCAGGCCTTGAAAGACGTTTCCTTTGAATTACAGCCCGGCCAGAAAATGGCGATTATTGGAAAGACGGGCTCCGGAAAGTCGACCATTGCAGACCTCTTAGTGCGTATGTATGATGTTAAAGAAGGACAGATTCGGATTGACGATATAGATATCACCGAGCACAACCTCTTCCACCTGCGGAAAGAGATAGGGTATGTACCACAGGATGTATTCTTATTTTCGGATACTGTAGCTAATAATATTGCTTTCGGAGTGGATGCAGCAACTCAGGAAGAGATTGAAGAATATGCCCGCTATGCTTCCGTCCATGAAGATATTGCCGACCTGCCAGAAAAATACGAAACGTTTGTGGGTGAGCGGGGCGTCACCCTCTCCGGAGGGCAAAAGCAACGAGTGTCTATAGCGCGTGCTTTAATCAAACAACCTAATATTGTGGTGCTTGATGACAGCCTATCGGCTGTGGATACGAACACCGAACAACGTATACTTGAATACCTCAATCAAACCCTTGCTGATAAAACCGCCATTATTATTACCCACCGTATTTACGCGCTGCTAGATTTTGATAAGATTCTCGTTATGGAAGACGGAGAAATCCTGGAAGCAGGTACCCATGAAGAGCTTCTTCAGCGGCATGGAGCTTATTATCAGCTCTACGAACAACAACGATTGGAGCAGGAGGCCGCCCTTAATGAGAAGTAGAGGCTGTCGCATAAATCTATCAGCTATCTTCAGTTTCTTTAACCTCCTAATCAAATATTGCTCAAAGGTTGTTTGAAAGCATTTTTTGGAGAAAAGTACGCCCCGAAATGCCAAATTATTCGCTTCCCTTTTGTGATATTACGATATTTAATTATTTGGTAATTGCCGCTTCACATACAATTAACATAAAAAGCTGATTTTTAAGCCTGAATGAAGAAGGAATTCTCATATTAAAATGTTATTGTTATTTGAAACGCCTTGTTTTATCTTCGTATGTTGCCTTTTTTATTTTTTTCGTTAAGAGGTCAACGTGCGTTCTATCGTTAAAAGCGTGCAATAACAATTCTGTTCCATCGCTGATATCATTAATAATCAATTAGTTAGTTTCTTTACATGAAGATTTGTTTTCAATCTTGATAAAGATTCTTTTTGGTTTTAAGAGGTGTCAAATTGAACCTATTTACAAACAGAACAGAGAGAAACAGGATGAAAAGAGACGTTGATATTGTAATTATTTCGGATGTCCACTTAGGTACATACGGTTCTCATGCGAGGGAATTGTTAAACTACCTGAAAAGTATCCGACCCGGAACGCTTATTTTAAATGGGGATTTTATTGATATGTGGCAATTCAGGAAAAAGTATTTTCCTAAAGATCATATGCAAGTAATCCATCAAGTACTTAAATTGGCTCTTTCAGGGACTAAAGTCTACTACATTACTGGAAATCATGACGATATGCTTCGGCGGTTTTCGGACTTTTCTACTGGTACATTCAACCTTCGGGATCAACTGATCATTCAGCTGAGAGGTGAGAAATACTGGATTTTTCACGGGGATATTTTTGATGCATCGCTTAACTACTCAAAGTGGATCGCCAAACTTGGCGGCAAGGGTTATGATTGGTTAATCCTATTTAACAGAGTGATCAACAAATGGCGGGAACGGCTGGGGATGCGGCGCATGTCATTTGCTACCCGCATCAAGCGTAGCATGAAAAAAGCCGTAAAGTATATTAATAATTTCGAGCAATGCGCCCTTAAGTTGGCCAAGGAGCAAGGCTATGATTATGTAATCTGCGGACACATCCATAAACCGCAGGTCAGGGTGGAAGAAACAGCCAAAGGAAAAGTTACCTATTTGAACTCAGGAGATTGGGTAGAAAACCTTACTGCTCTTGAGTACCAAACCGGCAAATGGTCATTATACGAATATAATGAGGCGGACTTTGAGTACGTCTATCAACCGGGGAGTAGTGTCGATAAGCAGGGAAGCCTGGCTGGTCAACCGGAGCAGGAAGAAGCCCTTAAGGATCTTCCTACGCCAGAAAGTCTTTTCCAGCAGTTGGTACAGCAATCTATGAAAAAAAGATCAGCTTCATAATTTTTTGGTTATTTATTCAGGCAAACGGTTTCGTTTGCCTTTTTTTTTATTCTATTCCTTTTACCTTCAGTAATTCTCCCAGTCGCTGGAAACTGGTTTTCCAGTCCTCCGAAGCAAAAACCCATTCTCCATTCAGGTAGCTTTTGATCAGCTGGAAAAATTGATTCTGACTTTTCCAAAAGTCTAGTTTTAACTCCATCTCTTCTAGCGCCTCCAGCAATCTGGTGAGTTTTTTAATATGGTCTACAGAAACTTCTTCCTGATCGATATTGCGGAGTTCCTGAAAGATACGCTCGCTGGCAGCCAGCTTTAAAGCGGGGATATGATGGATGTCGATCTCCCACTTTTCGAATTCTTTAGCCAGGTGTTCGAGATGGCGGATATCCAGGGTCTCTTTTTCAAAAAAGTGTCGTAAGTCTGCATTGAGTACGTATTCAGTAGCATCTTTAAAAGCTTCAGGGATGGGCAACTCACTTTTGATCATCGCTGTCATCAATTGGTGGTTGTCGTTATAAAATTCCCGAAACTTACCTTCGGCCGTCTCCAGACTACGTTCAGTCATTTCGAGGAGTATTTTGATCTTCTCATCCTGGAATAATTGCCAAAAGGTAAATCGCTTATTACCAAAGTAACGCTGCATAATATCAATGACTTCCGCGAGGTTAGTATCTGCGAATTCATCAGAAATTTGACTGTGCATCCTCTCGAATTTCTCCTCTTTCATCGTAGTCGAGATATTACCAAAAAGATGCTGTTGCCCCAGGTAAAGCACCACAAAGCTAAATTGCTCTTCTGACCAGGTGAGCCGGGATTTTACCTTGGTGCGTCCTACCGAGAGCCGGTAGTTCCCCTCTAGAATGCGTTCAAAAAAGGAACTTTTTGCTTCGTAATTGTAAAGCGCCATACGGTCGGGGTCTTCTTCAAATAGGGAGGCGGCAGCAAAGTGCATGGCTACACTCTGAAGATTGACAGCAGACGGGAGCACCTTCTTTTCAAAGGCATCGGCAGCACTAGGATGCACATTGCTCGGAATCGCTGCCAGGCGTTCATTAAATGCGGGGAGGTAATCTTTGCCGGATACATATTTTGCAAATCGTATCGCCCGCAAAGCGTATTGTAGTATCTGAAGTGTCTCAATGCCTGAGACTTCATCAAAAAACCAACCACAACTGGTGTACATCTGTAAAGCCTGGCGCTGCATTTCCATCAGACGAAGCACTTTGATCTGTTCATCTTTTGCTAACTTTCTGGATGCCACTTCTTTTAAAAAGCGCTTAACGACTCCTTTATCCCTGTCTTTGAGCATCACCTCGATGAAGCGATTTCTGGCTCCCCAAGGATCTTTAAGCATAGATTTGGAACCCTCCAGATAAATAACCTCTAGTTTGTCCCTGAGCCAATCCAGGGTTTCTCTCAAGGGTTGTCGCCATTCCTGGTGCCAGCCTTGCCGTCCGGAATTGCAACCGCAATTTGAGCGCCATCGCTCGACACCATGCACACAACTCCAGGAGCTGTTTTCATGGATCTGCGCTTCATAGACAGGGGGATGTTTTTCAAGAAAAGCACCATAATTGATTAGCTTTATCCTTTCATTTTTTTCAATTTCCCTCAAACAATCGGCCAGCGCCATTTCTCCAAACCGGTGGTGGTGGCCGTAGCTCTCCCCATCCGTGGCAATATGGACGAGTTGGGGGCCTTCTTCTTCATGAGAGAATCCATTCATCAACTTATCCGCAAACGATTTTCCACTATTCAATAATCCTTCGAAAGCAACCGCTTTGGAAAGTCCGCCGTCGTAGAAAAAAATGACGATACTTTTGCCAGAAGGCAACTTGCAAAGGTAAGGACGTCGCGTCGAATAGCTTCCTTCATAGACATCTTCCCATTGATCGCTGCTGATAGGCTTGATCGCCTTGGCCTGGCGGGGAGCCAGGACGGTAAATTTGATCCCGTGATCAGCAGCAACTTCCAGGGTCTCCAGATCAACAGCAGTTTCGGCAAACCACATTCCCTCAGGTTCCCTACCAAATCGATACTTAAAGTCTTCAATACCCCAATAAACCTGGGTTTCTTTATCGCGCCGGTTGGCCAGTGGCATAATGAGGTGACTGTAGTTTTGAGCAAGAGCCGATCCGTGCCCGTCAAATCTATCCATACTTCTCTTGTCGGTATCAAGTATCTCATGGTAGGTTTCCTGGTCCTGCTTCTCGATCCAACTCAAAAGAGTAGGCCCAAAATTGAAACTTAACCGGGAATAATTGTTTGTAATTCGAATGATGTAACGGTCATCATCCAAAATGCGAGCCTTCGTATTGGGTGCATAACACTCAAAATTAATCCGCTCGTTCCAATCGTGAAAAGGACGGGCCGATTCCTGTGGCTCTATCACCTCCAACCAGGCATTCTCACGCGGAGGCTGGTAAAAATGCCCGTGTATACAAATATATCGTTCCATTTTTTTAGCTTGTGCATTTATTCAACGTTCGCAAGATACGAAATAACGGCAACCAGGCAACCAGGTAACCAGGTAACCAGGTAACCGGGTAACCAGGTAACCGGGTAACCAGGTAACCGGGTAACCAGGTAACAAGGTAACCGGAAGGATTATTTTACACCGAAACCCTAGAAATCCTGTAAATCCTTTCCCTGTCCTCTTGTCTTCCTGTCCTCTGGTTCTCTTGTCCTCTTGTCTTCTTGTTTTCCGGTCTTCGTTTTCTTACTTTTGCGAATCAAATAAAATACCATCTCGATATGAGCAATAAAATTACCTGGAATAGTCTTTTTTTGATTGCTGTTTGTTTTCCTTTTTTTATGCAGGCACAGGCGCCGAAAGTATGGCGGGCGGGAGAGATCTATGAGCATATTCAGCAGTTGCAGTTTTTGGGGTCGGCGATGTATGTGGCGGCGCATCCGGATGATGAAAATCAGCGGATCATTTCCTATTTTTCTAATGAATTGAAAGCCCGGACGGCCTATTTGTCAATGACCAGAGGAGATGGAGGGCAGAATGAGATCGGACCGGAAATTCAGGAACTGTTGGGGATTATCCGCACTCAAGAACTGCTGGCTGCCCGGTCGGTAGACGGCGGTAATCAATTGTTTACCAGAGCCAATGACTTTGGGTATTCCAAAAATCCGGAAGAGACCTTTGAAATCTGGGGGAAAGAGGAGATTCTGAGCGACGTGGTCTGGGCCATTCGAAAGTGGCGCCCTGATGTGATCGTCAATCGGTTTTCACACGATAGCGGTAGAAGAACCCACGGCCATCATACCGGCTCCGCAATACTGGCTGTCGAAGCTTTTGACCTTGCGGCCGATCCTTCCGTCTATCCTGACCAATTAAAATATGTGGAACCCTGGCAACCCAGGCGCATCTTTTTCAATACGAGCTGGTGGTTCTATGGTAGCCGGGAGAATTTTCAAAAAGCAGATAAGTCCAAAATGTTAAGCGTCGACATCGGTACTTATTTTCCGGTCAAAGGACGCTCCAATACGGAAATAGCTGCCAGAGCAAGAAGCATGCATATGGCTCAGGGTTTCGGTTCTGTAGGAACTAGAGGAGAGCGTGTGGAATATTTGGAACTGATCAAAGGCGATATGCCGGCTGATAAGGAAAATATTTTTGAGGGAGTAAATACGACGTGGACAAGAGTTAAAGGGGGGGCGCCAATTGGTAAGTTGTTGGCCTCGGTAGAAGCCGGTTTTAAGTTTGAAAATCCCGCTGCCAGCATTCCCCAATTAATGGAAGCGTATGAATTGATAAAAAAATTACCAGAAGGATACTGGAAAAAAGCTAAGCTGACAGAGATTGAAGCAGTTATTCAAGCCTGCTTGGGCTTATTTTCAGAAGCAATCGCCGATCAGCAAACCGGAGTGCCAGGCGAGCGCATCGACCTGGATATCGAAGCTACTAATCGCTCAGACATTCCAGTTACCCTTAAATCTATTCAATTGTTGCCAACCGGCATAGATACGACCTTAAACTTAGACCTTGGTTTTAACAAAGAAAACCGGATTTTCAGAACTATGACGCTTCCTGAAGACCTGTCTTTGACTAATGCTTATTGGTTGAATCAGGAATGGCAGAAAGGACGCTACAAAGTTGATGATCAACAATTGATCGGATTACCGGAAACACCCAAAGTAGTCAAGGTTCGGTTCAATTACCAGATCAACGGCAAGGATTTTACTATTGAAAAAGAAGTCATTCACAAATTTCGTGATCGGGTAAATGGCGAAGTATATCAACCCTTTGAGGTCATACCTCCTGCTTTTGCCAATTTAGTTAATAAGGTCTTTGTTTTTGCCGATCATCAACCTCAGACGGTCAAGATATTGGTCAAATCCGGAAAGGCAAATACTAACGGGGTGGCTTCACTCGAAATTCCCAAAGGGTGGAGAGTTGAGCCCACCTATGTTCCGTTTGAATTCGCAGACAAGGGGGCGGAGCAACTAGTAGAATTTAAGATCTATCCCCCCGCCAATCAGTCAGAGGGATATATCGTTCCAAAGTTAGAAATAGAAGGGCAAAAATACAGTAAAGAAGTCGTTTTGATCAATTATGGTCATTTTCCATTGCAAACGGTGCTCAGATCGGCTAAAGCAAAAGTGGTTAAAATAGATATTAAAAAGGAAGGAGATAAGATCGGCTACATTATGGGATTGGGAGATGATATTCCCGCCAGCTTATCTCAGATCGGCTATGATGTCACCTTATTAAGTGAAGAAGAAGTCACACCTGAAAATCTGAAACAGTATGATGCGGTCGTTCTTGGAGTACGGGCCTACAATGCTTCTGAGCGCATGCGGTTCTATCAGGATGCTTTGCACCAATATGTAGAGGAGGGAGGAACGATCGTTTGTCAATATAATAAAAGTTACGGCCTGACGGTACCCTCGGAGGAGATTACTCCTTATCCCTTAAAAATTTCCAGAGATCGCGTAACGGTAGAAGAAGCTCCGGTGACCTTTCTGGAGCCTGAGCACCCGATACTCAACTACCCGAATAAGATCGCCGAAAAAGATTTTGACGGCTGGGTGCAAGAGCGCGGTTTATATTTCCCTGATGAGTGGGATGAGGCTTTTACCCCTATTTTGGCCAGTAACGATCCTGGTGAAAGCCCAAAGAAAGGGGGATTGCTTGTTGCAAAATACGGTAAGGGGCACTATATATATACCGGTTACGCCTGGTTCCGACAACTTCCCAATGGGGTGCCGGGAGCGTTTCGGTTGTTTGCCAATATGTTGTCGATTGGGGAGGCACCTTAGGGGTAGTAACTTTAGTCGTCAAGTCTAATTTTTTCAAACCATGAATCATTTCGTCCCGCTTTTTCTCCCTGGAAAAGCGGACGAAATGATTTAAGCGAATCATGAGCTAAAATTCGTTACAGCATAAAGCTGCATAGCAGCAAAATATCCTAACCAGTGGGCGTAAGTATTTTGGTTTATTTATGCTTAATCATAAAAGCCCCTTAGGACGAAAGAAAAAATACGGTGACTATTCTCTTTCGCTGCGCTGCAGCTTCCTGTTTTATCTGCTATTTCTTCCTGTAGTTTATGCTAAATGCTATGAGCTTTCGCCGCAAAAGCGGCTTTCTGTTAGACTCCTGTAAGTGTTTAGCCCATGATTCTCATGACTCATATTTTAAATCTCACCACTCCTCAGAAGCAAGGTTTCCAATTTTTCAAAATCTGAGCAAATTCTTTATAAATATACAAACTTTTTGTTTTATATTTGTTTTTGAGTTTCATTTTTAAAATAAAAAGTGGTGTAAATGAGCTAATTTTTTCAAAAATAGTGGGTTGTAAAATTTTTTTTCTAAAAAAAGTGGGAAAAAGTGGTAAGTTGTGGGAAAATAACATACATTTGAATAAATGTTTGAATGATTAGTGTACTATGTCGCAACTTTTGGGAGAATATGATTGCAAAATGGATGCGAAGGGACGGATGAGAATGCCATCTCCTTTGATCAAGCAATTGGGGGAGGCGGAAGAGCAAAAGTTTGTAGTAAATCGCGGATTTGAAAAGCATTTGATGTTGTACCCCAAAGATGTTTGGGATAAGATTTCGGAAGAGATCAATCAGTTGAATACCTATAACCGAAAGAACCTGGCATTTATCAGGTATTTTTACAGGGGAGCTCAGGAATTGGCCATGGATAGTGCCGACCGGGTGCTAATCCCAAAGAAGTTGCAAGAATATGCAGAGATGGATAAAGAGGTGATCATCTTTGCATACAATGACCGAATGGAGCTTTGGGCGAAAGAGGAGTATGATAAGCTGCTGGCCGAAGAGCCTGAAGATTTTCTTGATTTGGCTGAAGAAGTCATGGGACGGGTGCGGCAAAACAATGAAACGGAATAAATTGAAAAGTTCTTGAATTAATAATCAATGGAATATCATAACCCCGTGTTGTTAAAAGAAAGCGTTGATGCGCTGGTGTTAAATGAAGCGGGGATTTATGTTGATGCTACCTTCGGCGGAGGGGTGCATTCCAAAGCAATTTTGAAAAAATTAGCTCCTGAAGGCAAGTTGTTTGGCTTTGATCAGGATGTCGATGCGCAAGTGAATAAGCTGGATGATGAACGCTTTTCATTTGTGGCTGCCAATTTTCGCCACCTCAAGCGGTTTATGAAACTCCATAGGGTAACGCAATTGGATGGTATCCTGGCAGATCTTGGCGTTTCTTCGCATCAGATTGATGCACCGGAAAGAGGGTTTTCTTATCGGTTCGATGCAGAATTAGATATGCGCATGAATCCTCAATCCGAGAAGACCGCGAAAGAAGTGATCAACGATTATCCTCCTGATTATATCCAACAAGTGTTGGGGCAATACGGAGAGGTGCGCAATGCGAAAACCGTCGCTTCAAAAATTATTGAGGAGCGCGACAATGGTCCGATTAATACCGTGGCGGAGTTGGTGAGCTTATTGGAGCCTTTGGTACGTGGAAATCGCTCCCGTTACTTGTCGCAAGTCTTTCAAGCTTTACGCATAGAGGTGAATGATGAGATGGGAGCTTTGCACGATCTCCTTCAAGATGGACTGGAGTTGTTAAAGCCAGGAGGGTGTTTTGTGGTGATCGCTTACCACTCCGTTGAAGACCGGCAAGTGAAAAATTTTTTCAAAACCGGCAACTTTGAAGGAGTGCATCAAAAAGATGATTTCGGTAACATCTACCGGCCATTTAAAGTGATTACCAGAAAGGCAGTTGTTCCGGGAGATGAAGAAATAAAAGCCAACCCGCGATCGCGCAGTGCGAAAATGCGAGTGGCTCAAAAGGTAGAGTAGGTTAAGATTTTTTTGATTTAAATATATATCCGGTGGCTAGGAAAAAAACATTTAAAGACTACACAGCTTTAGGGTCTATTGCAGCACGACTAATTCTGCAAAACCTTCCTTTTGTGCTTTTCCTGAGCTTCTTAGGAGTGATTTATATCGCCAATGCACATTTTTCAGAAAAAACGATCAGAGAAATTAGAAAACTTCAGCAAGAACGCGAGGAGCTACGATGGAAATATATGTCATTGAGGTCAGAAATCATGTACAATAGTAAATATTCGGAAGTGGAACAAACAGTGCGTGAAGAAGGGTTGAGAAATCCGAAAAACGAGTTGAAAATTATTAAAGTCAAAGATACGGACCTTTAAAACCAGGCAGCATGAATATTAAAAATGAGGTACTATACCGGGTCTATTTTGTGTTGATCCTAATCGTGCTGGTAGCATTAACGATAGCTGTACAGACGGTGCGTATCTCCCTGGTAGAAGGGCCTGATCTGGTCGCGCGCAAAGATAGCCTGTATGTAAAGTACGTCCCCGTGAATGCACCGCGTGGCAATATTATGGCTGAAGGAGGAGCTCTTCTGACCACCTCGTTGCCGGTGTTTGAAGTTCGGTTTGATCTGATGACTGTAGACCAAGAAGTGTTTGAAAATAATGTGGATTCTTTAGCCTATTGTTTGGCTACCTTTATTGACGACTCCTACACCGTTGGTGGCTACCGGGAAATGCTCTTGGATAAAAGGGCTCTTGGCGAACGTTATCTGCTGGTAAAGAATAACGCTTCCTTTTCGGAAGTAGATTTGATGAGTCAATTTCCGATTTTTCGCTTAGGTCAATTTAAAGGTGGGTTTATTGTAAAATCTAAACACCAGCGGATCCGCCCGTTCAAACAGCTCGCTTACCGGACGATCGGCTATGTGAAGGAAGGCTATAATCCAGTGGGTTTGGAAGGCTCTTTTAATGATGTTTTATCAGGAGAAGAAGGAAAAAGGCTGGTGTTTAAAACGTCCGGCAACAATTGGATTCCGGTAAATAATTATGCCACCATTGAGCCCAAGCGGGGTAATGATATCCAAACTAATATTGATGTCAACCTGCAGGATATAGCCCATGAAGCATTGCTAAAAGCGCTAAAAAAACACAATGCTGAAAGCGGAACAGCCGTGATTATGGAAGTGAAAACCGGAGCGATCAAAGCTATTGCAAATCTGGGGGAGACTGAAAACGGATGGTTCGAAATCTATAACTATGCAGTTGGTAGCGCCTATGAGCCTGGCTCTACATTTAAGCTGGCTTCCGTCATGGCACTGCTGGAAGATGGTTATGTTGATCTGGACGATACGATCCAGCTTTTTAAAGGTTCGAAAATGTACTATGAAGAGGAAATGGTCGATGCCGTTTACCATGAATATGACTCGACAACTTTACAGCGAGCCTTTGAAATTTCTTCTAATGTGGGGATCTCCAATCTGGTCAATCAGTACTATGGAGAAACGAAGCAAGCCGCGAAGTTTATCGAGCGGCTCAAAGAAATGAATTTACACTTACCCTCAAATATCGAGATCAAAGGAGAGGCTACACCATATATTAAAGAAGCTTATAGCGATAAAGACCAGTGGAGTGGAACGACCCTTCCCTGGATGGCCATAGGATATGAGTTGACCTTGACACCCATGCAAATAATGACCTTTTATAATGCGATTGCCAATGATGGAAAAATGATGAAACCTTTTCTGGTTGCTGAAGTCCAGCAATTCGGCAAACCGATCGAAACCTATAAGCCGACGGTGATTAACCGGCGCATTGCTTCGCCGGAAACGATCGAAAAGGCGCAGCGGCTATTGAAAAGTGTTGTCGACTCCGGAACAGCGGCAGAACTAAAAACCCCGATTTATGATTTTGCGGGGAAGACCGGAACAGCGCAATTAGGATATAAATTATTTAAAGAGAAGAAAGGTAATCTAAAATACAGAGCTTCGTTTTTTGGATATTTTCCGGCTGATGATCCGGTTTATACCTGTGGAATTGTTATTACGGACCCCAAGCAAAACGGACGGTACGGGGGGGAAGTGGCCGGTCCTGTTTTTAGGGAAATTGCAGATCGCTGCTATTTTTATAAAGTTGACTTTCAGGAGCCCGTCAATCAACAACCACCCGTTGCGCTGAGTACGAAAGAACTACCCACGCTTGACGTTGGGTACCGGCCAGATGTCGATCAGGTGCTTAGCTACCTGGAGTTACCCTTCAAACCTCTCACAGATGGGGCTTGGACGGTTATCAAAGCGGAGAATGACACCATCAGAAGCTTCCGAAGAGTCATCAAAGATGATGTGGTGCCCAATGTGGTCGGGATGGGGCTCAGAGATGCGATTTATATACTCGAAAATCTGGGGCTAAAAGTAGAAGTAACGGGAGCAGGAAAAGTGCGGCAACAGTCTATCATTCCTGGAACAAAAACCAGGGGACAGACTATACGATTGCGTTTAGGGTAATCCAATTTTTAGATAAATGACCGAGCAATTTAAGTCTTGATATTGACTGAAAACATATTAGCAGGAATAAAACCTATACAACAGGTCGGACCTTTACCCTTACAAGTGAGTGGTATTGCTTTCGATTCCCGTAAGATAAAGCCCGGAAATGTATTTGTGGCGGAAAAGGGACTAACGGTAGACGGGCATTTGTTCATTGACAAGGCGATAGAAAAGGGTGCGAAACTTATTATTTGTGAAGAATTGCCTGCTCATTTGCAGACCGAAATCGGCTACTGGAAAGTGGAAAGCAGCAGGGAAGTCCTTGGTCATATGGCACATGCTTTTTTTGACCGGCCCTCAGAAAAGTTAACGCTCGTGGGCGTTACGGGAACCAACGGTAAAACTTCGGTAACTACTATGTTGTACCAGTTATTTAAATCTCTGGGATTTAAAGTGGGGCTACTATCAACGGTGGAAAACCGGGTTGATGAAGAGGTGATTCCCGCCCGGTATACCACACCGGATTCAATAACAATCAATGAATTACTGAGCAAGATGGTGGATGCAGGTTGTACCTATGTGTTTATGGAAGCCAGCTCGCACGCCATTGATCAGCGCAGAATATCCGGTTTACAGTTTGACGGAACGGTGTTTACCAATATCACCCATGACCATCTGGATTATCATAAAACCTTTAAAGCCTATATGGAGGCAAAAAAGCGATTGTTTGACGATCTTCCGTCTTCCAGTTTTGCTTTATTGAATAAGGATGATAAGAGGGGACCCGTAATGGCACAAAACACGAAGGCTAACGTCCGGTATTTCAGCCTTCGGCGGCCTGCTGATTTTAAAGCAAAGCTGCTGGAAGTTAATTTCACCGGCCTTTACATGGAAATTGGAGGGCGGGAGTTTTATAGCCCGGTGCTGGGTGAATTCAATGCCTATAACCTGCTTGCAGCATACGGGACCGCCTGTCTGCTGGGGCTTTCTGAAGAAGAAGTCCTGGTTAAGTTGAGTGCGGTGAAAGGAGCAGAAGGACGCTTTGAGCCGCTCGTTTTTCCGGATTCAGATGCTGTGGGGATCATTGATTACGCCCATACGCCCGATGCCCTGGAGAAGGTGCTGACAACTATTGATAAAACCAATAAAGGAGCCAAAAAAATAATAACTGTAGTAGGTTGTGGCGGCGATCGGGATAAAGAAAAGCGTCCTATGATGGCTAAAATAGCAACTACTTATAGCGATCAGGTTATTTTAACCTCTGATAATCCGAGAACGGAAAATCCTCAGACGATTATCACCGATATGGAGGCGGGTGTGCCTCCCTTTGGACGGCAAAAAGTATTGTCGATCATTAATAGGAGAGAAGCGATACGCACAGCAGCGAGGTTGGCAGGAACAAATGCGATTGTGCTGGTAGCAGGGAAAGGGCACGAAAAATATCAGGAAATTGGCAAAGAAAAGATTTCTTTTGATGATAAAGCGGAGCTTGCCAAAGCATTCAGGGAGTTAGCTTAAGTTACGAACAAAACGATAACCATGTTATACTATTTATTCGACTATTTAGAGCGGACCACTGATATCGCAGGAGCTGGTTTATTTCAATACATCACCTTCCGGGCTGGTGTGGCGATTATCATTTCTCTGCTAATAACCATGTTCTTTGGCAAACGGATTATTAATTACCTTAGAAAGCTGCAGATTGGAGAATCAGTTAGAGACCTGGGGCTTGAAGGACAAAAAGCGAAGGAAGGAACGCCGACAATGGGCGGGATCATCATCATTTTAGCGATTATTGTTCCGTGCCTCCTATTAGCAAAGTTAAACAATATCTACATCCTGCTGATGTTGTTAGCTACCATCTGGATGGGAATTATTGGATTTACGGATGATTATATAAAAGTTTTTAAAAAGAATAAGAAAGGACTTAGCGGGAAATTTAAAGTGATCGGTCAGGTGGGGTTGGGGTTGATTGTAGGTATAGCTATGACCGTCAGCCAAGACGTAGTTGTCCGGGTCCCGCAAAAAGTAGCTGAAGTTAATAATTATGAGATTATCAGAGAGGTGACTATCCCAAACCCTCGGAACGAAACGCAAACGCTTAAAATGGCTTATGTAAAGACGACTTTGACGAATATTCCATTTTTAAAAGAAAACCGGTTGGATTACTCCAAAATACTGTTTTTCCTGGGAGACAATGCCCAGAAACTTGTATGGATCGTATTCATCCCGATCGTGATCTTTATCGTAACAGCTGTTTCTAATGCAGCTAATTTGACAGATGGGCTAGACGGGTTGGCAACAGGCGTTTCCGGAATTATCGGAGCCGCCCTTGGCATACTGGCTTATGTTTCAGGGAATACGATCGCGGCAGATTATCTAAATATTCTTTATCTGCCCGATACCGGCGAACTGGTCATTTTTTCGGCCTGTTTTGTAGGGGCTTGCATCGGATTTCTGTGGTACAATGCCTATCCCGCTCAGGTTTTTATGGGCGATACGGGAAGTTTGACACTTGGAGGAGCCATTGCAGCACTGGCGCTATTGATCCGCAAGGAATTGTTGATCCCCATTTTGTGCGGCATCTTTTTAATTGAGAATTTATCTGTTATCCTGCAGGTAGGATATTTTAAATATACCAAAAGCAGATACGGTGAGGGACGGAGAATATTTAAAATGGCTCCCATTCATCACCACTACCAGAAAAAAGGGATGCATGAAGCAAAAATTGTGGCCCGTTTCTGGATTATAGGAGTGATTCTGGCCGTATTAACTGTGATTACGTTGAAAATACGCTAAACCATGCAACGAATAGGCATCCTCGGAGCCGGAGAAAGTGGCCTTGGAGCTGCTCTTTTAGCGCAACAAAAGGGCGCAGAAGTATGGGTTTCGGATTACGGAACGATCAAGGAAAATTATAAACGAGAATTAGTAGAAAATAAGGTTCCCTTTGAAGAAGGGAAACACGATTTGAAAAGGCTGAAAAGATGTGATCTGGTGATCAAAAGTCCAGGGATCCCGGATGGAGTACCTGTTCTTGAGGCTCTTCTGGATGCGGGAGTAGAGGTGATCTCAGAAGTAGAGTTTGCCTTTCAGTATTGTAAGGTGCCGATTATTGCCATCACCGGGAGTAATGGGAAAACTACAACTACTTTACTGACCCACCACCTGCTGGAAAATGCGGGAAGGAAGTCCGGGATCGGCGGTAATGTCGGCTATGCGTTTTCGAGGCTTGTGATGGAGTCCGACTTTGAAGAGGTGGTGCTGGAGGTTAGCAGTTTCCAGTTGGAAAGGGTAACGCATTTTCGGCCTGATATCGCCATATTGCTCAATATTACGCCCGATCATTTAGACCGGTACGATTATAAAATGGAAAATTATGCGAAAGCAAAGTTTAATATTACTAAAAATCAAACGACTGATGACTGGTTTATCTACAATTCAGCCAACGAGACCATCAATAAGTACCTGCCTGAAATGTCAGGAGCAGGAAAACAAATTGAAATTGGGACGCTCAAACTATTAGACCGGAAATTAAAAGTGGGAGCGTATTTTTTTGAACTTCCACACCCGGCCCTTCAAGGGGCGCATAATGCTTTTAATGCAGCCTGTGCCATTACGGCCGCTCGATTGAGAGGAGTCAGAAAGGAAGCAATACAGGAGGGGTTAGATAGTTTTCAGAATGCAGCGCATCGGATGGAGTGGGTTGGTTCCTTTAAAAAGGTGAGTTTTATAAACGATAGTAAAGCCACCAATGTAGATGCTACCTTTTTTGCCTTGAAATCAATGAATATGCCCGTAGTCTGGATCGTTGGCGGTGTAGACAAAGGCAATGACTATAGCCCCTTAATAAAAGTGATTAAGGAAAAAGTAAAAGCAATGATTTTTCTGGGAATAGATAATGAAAAGCTGAAAGCGACTTTCGGACCATTGAATATTCCCTTTTTTGAAACTAAAGATATCCGGGAAGCAGTGAATCAGGCCTTCGAGTTCGCTTCCGAAGAGGAAGTCGTCTTATTGTCGCCTGCATGCGCCAGTTTCGATCTGTTTAATAATTATGAAGATAGAGGAATACAATTTAAAAAAGCTTTCGATAATCTAAATCAATAATTTTTTATGTCAATAGGTACAAGAATATATGCAGAATTAAGGGGCGACCGGGCTGTTTGGATGATCGTTGCCCTGTTAGCTATCTTTTCGGTACTAGCTGTATATAGTTCGACCAGTACAATTGCCTACAAAGAGCGGGGAGGCAATACAGAGTTTTTCCTGATCAAGCAATTGATCATTATCGGAGCAGGGCTGGCGATGACCTATTTTTGCTACCTGTTGCATTATATGAAATATTCTCAAGTATCGCCGGTCTTACTATTGCTGTCGATACCGCTTTTAGTATACACGATCGGATTTGGAGCCGAATATAACGAAGCAAGGCGATGGATAGAGGTGCCCGGGTTACCTTTTACATTTCAAACCTCTGAATTTGCCAAGCTTGCCCTTATCATATACGTTGCTCGGGCTATTTCCTCGAAGCAAGACTACATCAAAGATTTTAACAGTGCGTTTTTACCGATTATCGTGCCCATTTTGATTATTTGCGGGCTTATCGCACCAGCTGACTTATCGACATCTATCTTATTGTTTGTGACTTGTTTACTAATGATGTTTGTAGGACGTGTTTCTATTCAATACATCTTATTACTGTTATTCCTGGGGATCGTTGTATTCTCCATTCTGATCATAATAGGTAACGTTTTTCCGGAAGTTGTCCGGGTAGAAACCTGGATAAACAGGATGCGTGACTTTGTGATGGGAGGAGGCGAAGAATACCAGGTCGAACATGCAAAAATTGCCATTGCTTCAGGCGGAATTTTTGGAGAAGGCCCCGGAAATAGCGTAATCCGCAATTATTTGCCCAATGCAGGATCGGATTTTATCTATGCGATCATCTGCGAAGAATACGGCTTAGTTGGTGGACTTTTAATACTGTCGCTCTATGTATTACTTTTTTTCAGGGTAACCAGTCTGGTCACCCGAAGCCCGAAAACGTTTGGTGCAATGCTCGCTATCGGAATAAGCCTGACCCTGGTCATGCAAGCAATGGCCAACATAGCGGTTTCCGTAAATCTGGTTCCTGTGACAGGGTTGACATTGCCCTTTGTAAGTATGGGAGGATCATCAATACTCTTTACCGCTATCTCTTTTGGGATCATCCTGAGTGTAAGTCGGTATATTGAAAAAGTAACTTAATCAATCCATTTGAAAAAATAACCTTTTGGAAACCAACGAACAGAAAAAACAGAATGGATCATTAAAAGTAATGATCAGCGGAGGAGGAACAGGGGGACATGTTTTTCCCGCCATTGCGATCGCACAGGCTTTGGTGAGAAAAACGGAAACGATTGACATCTTATTTGTAGGGGCAAAGGGAAAAATGGAGATGGAAAAGGTGCCCAAAGCCGGATTTGAGATCGAAGGCTTATGGATTAGCGGGATTCAGCGAAAGCTGAGCTGGAAAAACCTGACCTTTCCATTTAAACTCCTCAGCAGCCTATGGAAAGCGTGGCGGTTGATAAGGAAATTCAAGCCAGATGTAGTGGTCGGAGTTGGCGGTTATGCTAGCGGACCGACTCTGGAAGTTGCTTCTCGATTGGGTATACCAACCTTTATTCAAGAGCAAAATTCTTTCCCTGGCATTACCAACCGGTTGTTGGCAAAAAAGGCCAAAAAAATTGGCGTTGCTTATGACCGGATGGACCGGTTTTTCCCGCGGGACAAATTGGTCATTACGGGCAATCCGGTACGCAAAGATCTAAAGGTAAGTAATTCCTTAAAAGCGAAAGCAACTGATCATTTCAGCTTGCAACCCGACAAACCGGTGATTTTGATTGTCGGTGGAAGTCTGGGGGCAAGATCTTTAAATCTGAGCATGAGAAAGAATGCCGGCCTCCTTCGCCAACGAGTTGATATACAGGTGCTCTGGCAATGTGGGAAGTTGTATTGGGAAGAATATAAAGATTGCGAGACAGCACAACTGCCCAACGTTGAAATCCGGGCGTTTCTCGATGCGATGGACCTGGCCTATTCTGCGGCCGACGTGATCATTTGCAGAGCCGGCGCCCTGACTATTTCAGAACTAGCCATCGTGGGTAAACCCGCGATCTTAATTCCTTCCCCTAATGTGGCGGAAGATCATCAAACAAAAAATGCCAAGGCACTGGCCGACGATAAGGCCGCCCTGCTAATACCAGATACGGCTGCTGAGACTATGATCGAAAAGGCTATTGCTTTGTGCGAAAATGAAGACACCAAAGCCTCCCTGAGCAGGGAGATCAAAAAACGGGCAAAACCGGATGCGGATGATCATATTGCAGATTTGATCTTAAACTTGGTGCCCCAAAAAGCAAACGTATGAAGTGGACCAACTTAAATCAGGTGTACTTCATCGGAATAGGTGGAATCGGGATGAGTGCCCTGGCAAGGTTTTTTGTCCATGAAGGAAAACAAGTTGCAGGATATGATAAAACAAAGACGCCGCTAACTGAAGCGCTTGAAGCAGAAGGGATAGCAATACACTATAAAGATAATCCCGAATTGGTACCATCAGCAATTGACTTGGCTATCTATACTCCGGCAATTCCTGAAGACCATAAAGAACTAAACCATATAAAACAAAAAGATATACCCCTGAAAAAACGGGCAGAAGTACTCGGTTTAATCAGTGAACATAAACGAACAATTGCCATTGCCGGAACCCACGGAAAGACGACCACCACCACCTTACTGACCTATTTACTCAAAAGAGGAGGTGTTGATTGTACTGCTTTTCTGGGAGGCATTGCCAAAGACTTTAAATCCAATTTTGTCCCTGGGAAAAGTCCCTGGGTAGTTGTTGAGGCAGATGAATACGATCGATCTTTTTTGCACCTATCTCCTGAAATTGCAGTGATCCTGTCGATGGATGCCGATCATTTGGATGTGTATGGAGACGCAGATGCGGTACTGCAGACTGGTTACGGGGCCTTTATAAAAAAGATAAAAAACACTGGGAAATTGTTCTTGAATGAAGGACTAACCCCGGTTATTCCGGAGCAAGTGACCGTTGAGCGATACGGTCTTGAACGGGGAAATGCAAAAGCAACCCGCATTAAGGTGGAAAATGGAGCTTTCTATTTTGATTACGAAGGGCCAAATGAGGCGCTTCACCAATTGAAATGCGCATTACCGGGGCGACATAATATTGAAAACGCCACGGTAGCAATACGAATAGCACTTGAATTGGGGGTGTCAGGTGAAAAGATCCGCTTGGCCCTCTCAGAGTTCAAAGGGATAAAGCGACGGTTTGAACGGATCGTGGAAACCGATGAAATGGCTTATATCGATGATTACGCCCATCATCCCACGGAACTGAGAGCAGCTATAGGCGCCGCCAGAGAATTATTTCCGGATAAGCATCTTCTGGGAATTTTTCAGCCGCATCTCTATTCCCGCACCCGAGATTTTGCAGATGAGTTCGCTAAAGCGCTTGAATTGCTCGACGAGGTATGGCTATTAGATATCTACCCAGCTAGAGAAAAGCCAATACCTGGAATCAATTCAACATGGCTGTTGGGAAAAATCAATCGCAAAGCCAAAAAATTGATGACCAAAAATGAAGTATTAGAAGCCATAAAAACAAAACATATTGAAGTGCTGCTCACCCTCGGGGCCGGCGATATCAGCGATCTGGCCGAACCACTGAGGAAGCAGTTGACAATAAACAATGAATGATTTCATAATTTCTAAATACTCAAGACCCAAGACTAAATACTCAAGACTAAATACTCACAACAATGGAGATGAAGAACATAGAAAACAGATTAAGACGGATTGCCTGGATTGCCGGAGCGGTAATCGTTGGCGGACTAATTATCTCTGCTGTGGAGTATAAGGGGGCGAGTTATTCGAGAGCGGTGGATATCAACATTGAGCCGTTAAAGAGCGGTGATGATTTGATAACGATCGAAGATGTCCGCTTAGCCATTGATCGGAGCTTTGGAAAAAATCTGGTTGGGGAACAACTATCAGGGATTGATGTCAATAGGGTAGAGCGGGTGATTGAATCAGATCCGTTTGTCTATAATGCTGATGTGTTTATCGATGCTGAGAATATGATCCACCTGAATATTTCTCAACGCGAGCCGGTGGTGCGCGTTATTGACAATAATGGGCTACAATACTATCTGGACAGGTTTGGAGAAAAGATGCCTTTATCGCCGCATTTTGCTGCCCGGGTCATCGTGGCTACGGGAAATATACCGCCTTTCGTTCCTGATTTTCTGAAGCGTCGGCAACACCCGCTAAAAGACATCTTTCAGTTGACCAAAGAGATTGTTGAAGATCCGTTCTTGTATTCATTAGTGGAGCAAATTTATAAAGATGAAAACGGAGAATACACATTGATACCAAAAGTTGGGAATCATACCATCATGCTGGGCACCGTAGCAGACATAAAGCGAAAATTAAAGAAACTCAAAGTATTTTATAAAGAAGGTTTACCCTACGAAGGGTGGCAAAAATATAAATCGATAAACCTGAAATTTGATGATCAGGTAGTTTGTAAAAAAAGGTAATTGGTTGACCAAAAAATCACTTATTTATGGAAGAATTAAAATTAGCACACAAGAATGATATTATCGTAGCTCTCGATATAGGAACTACTAAGGTGTGCGCTGTTGCCGGCAGAAAGAACGAACATGGAAAGATCGATATTCTCGGTATCGGAAAGGTCACTTCTAACGGCGTATTAAGAGGCGTCGTCTCCAATATCGAAAAAACCGTGAATGCCATAAAAAAGGCTATTGAAAGTGCGGTAAGAGGATGCGACCATGAGATAAAGGTCGTACACGTTGGTATTGCAGGACAGCATATAAAAAGCCTCCAGCACCGCGGGATTCTCACCCGCGATAATGCCCATACTGAGATCAATAGAGGAGATATTGATCGTCTGATTAAAGATATGTTTAAGTTGGTTTTACCGCCAGGTGATCGCATCCTGCATGTTATTCCACAAGAGTATACTGTAGATAATGAACAGGGCATTCTTGACCCTGTCGGAATGTCGGGGGTGCGGCTGGAAGCGAACTTCCATATTATTACCGGGCAGATTTCGGCATCCAATAATATTTTTCGCTGCGTGGAAAAAAGCGGTCTGCAGGTAGCGGATATGACGCTAGAACCTATCGCTTCCGCAAGAGCGGTATTGAGCGAGGAGGAAAAGGAAGCGGGCGTGGCGCTGGTGGATATAGGAGGAGGAACAACCGATATTACCATTTTCCATGAAGGAATTATCCGCCATACCGCTGTGATCCCCTTCGGAGGAAATGTCATCACCAAAGATATCAAAGAAGGATGTACTGTTATGCGCCACCAGGCTGAGAAGCTTAAAGTGAAGTTTGGT
Organism: uncultured Saprospiraceae bacterium; assembly: GCA_964534315.1. Lineage (GTDB taxonomy): Bacteria > Bacteroidota > Bacteroidia > Chitinophagales > Saprospiraceae > CAZHOV01. The sequence continues at coordinate 27,799 of CAZHOV010000044.1, forward strand.
TCAGCACTTGCAGAAGAGGTATTCGATAACCGTATCATAACCATCCCCGGTTTGAAAGGCCAGGAGCCAAAGGAAATTTCTGAAAAGAATTTGGCGCGAATCATTCAGGCGAGAGTGGAAGAAATTCTGGATTATGCCTACTGGGAAATCCGCCGTTCAGGATATGAGCGCAAGCTTATCGGAGGGATTGTACTTACAGGAGGAGGAGCGCTTCTAAAAAATATTGATAAACTGGCTGAATACCACACCGGTATGTATACGCGGATCGGAGTGCCTGTCGAGCACCTGGCTCATGGTTTTACCGAGCATGTCTGTAGCCCGATTTTCTCAACAGCAATCGGCCTGCTAGCTAAAGGTATTGAAGCACATGAAACAGGAAAGGTCGTTTATCAAGATCAACCCACTGTAAAGAAAGAAACGCAATCGGAAGAAGAGACCGATAAGGCATCAACTTCTAAATGGTACGAACAGCTCTTTCAAAAGACGAAAGAATGGTTCGAAACCGAGCCTGACTCAGAATTTTAAATTGTTGAAATAAGTAATATTGAGTTGACTAGTTAATGAGCGATTTTCTTAAAATCTAAATTGGTTTTTTACTTAATAAACCGCGATAACTCAATCAATCTAGTCAACTAAACAACAGCAGACTATTTTTTAAACTTAAATCCGGAGCTATGCAATTTGAATTGCCAAAAGAAGAAGAATCAATAATCAAAGTGATAGGTGTTGGAGGTGGCGGAAGTAATGCCGTTACACACATGTTTAAACAAGGAATTGTAGGGGTAGATTTTGCCATTTGCAATACAGATTCACAGGCCATGGAACTCAGTCCCGTACCTACCCGAATTCAGTTAGGTCCTACCTTGACAGAAGGGCGCGGCGCAGGTTCAAAACCCAATGTTGGGCGTCAAGCCTGCCTCGAATCTATTGAAGATGTAAAACAATTTCTGGAGCATAACACCAAGATGTTGTTCATCACTGCCGGTATGGGCGGTGGAACCGGTACCGGTGCAGCACCGATCATTGCCAAAGCAGCAAAGGAAATGGACATCCTAACCGTAGGTATTGTTACGCTGCCTTTTTCCTTTGAAGGGCGAAGAAGAACCAATCACGGCCGCGACGGTATGGAAGAGTTAAAGAAGAATGTAGATACCCTTATTGTTATTTCCAATGATAAACTCCGAGAAATCTACGGTAATCTAACTGTTTCAGAGGCATTCGCTCAAGCTGATAATATTTTGACGACAGCAGCAAAGGGAATCGCTGAAATTATCACAGTGCCCGGCTATGTAAATGTCGACTTTGAAGATGTGAATACCGTCATGCGGGATAGCGGAGTCGCAATAATGGGTACGGCCACTGCAGAAGGCGATGACCGCGCCAAGCGGGCGGTTGACGAGGCCCTTAACTCGCCACTACTGGAAGACAATGATATCCAGGGGGCTCAGCATATTTTACTTAATATCACGTCAGGCTCCCGAGAAGTGACCATGGACGAGATTTTCGAAATTACCGAATTTGTCCAGGCAGAAGCGGGATTTGGCACTGACCTGATTTGGGGTAATTGTTTTGATGAAAATCTGGGTAATAAAATTGCGGTTACCGTCATCGCTACTGGATTTGAGCATGA
>CAZHOV010000044.1:29438-34169 GCA_964534315.1 uncultured Saprospiraceae bacterium
CATTATCTTTGGCTCTTGTATTGATGAGCGTCTTCAAGGTGAAATTCAAATCACTGTCATCGCTACTGGATTTGAGCATGAACAACGCCAGCAAGCCGGGCAGCAAAGAAGTGGTCAGAAAATCGTTGTTTCGCTCGATGATGAAGTAGCCGACCCCCAAAATAAAGGAATCTATGATCTCGGCCATAAAGATGGCGAAGAAGCTCAAACCATTGAATTTGACGACCTGCATTCTTCGATACGTAAATACCAACAGCGAAAATTTCAGACTGATGACGAACCGGCTGCAAGATCAAGAACAGAGGAAGAACTAGAGAATGATCGTAAGGAGGAACTTGACCGCGAGTTTAAGAGACGCCAACGCATGAAGAAACTCAATGTGAAACTAAACAACCCTACGACTGTCAACGAACTAGAAAACGAGCCCGCCTACCTGCGCCGAAAAGTGGAACTGGAAGATCCGCCTCATTCCTCTGACGAAAATATGTCCAAATGGACGATCTCAGACGAAAATGAACCGGAAATTCGATCTAATAACTCTTTCTTACACGATAACGTAGACTAAGAATTTTTTAAAAGCTTAGCGCCGGATTATTTTTTTAATCCATTTTGTAGCGGTCTTGCCAAGGCAAGACCGCTTTTTTTATCCAGGGGCGGATGCCCCTGGTTAGGGGGAGGGCAGCCCTTCAGGCTGCTTTTGGGCCTGGTGGCTATCTCTATGGGCGCTGCCCCTGGTTAGGGGGAGGCAGCCTTACAGGCTGCTTTTGGGCTAGCACGCTATCTCTAGGGGCGCTGCCCCTAGTTAAGGGGGAGGGCAGCCCTTCAGGCTGCTTTTGGGCCTGGTGGCTATCTCTAGGGGCGCTGCCCCTAGTTAAGGGAGGTTCAGCCCTTCAGGCTGCTTTTGGGCCTGGTGGCTATCTCTAGGGGCGCTGCCCCTAGTTAAGGGAGGTTCAGCCCTTCAGGCTGCTTTGTATTTTTCTCACTACTCACTACTCACTACTCACTACTCACTACTCATTACTAACCGCCAGTTCCCGCTCAAACGAATGTTCCAGACAGATGAATGTTTCTGTGCGGGCGATACCAGATATGGACTGCACTTTACTGCTCAGTAGCTCCATCAGGTGTTGATTATCTTGGCTGTAGATCTTTATGAACAGGGAATAATTGCCGGTAGTGAAGCTGCATTCAACGATCTCCGGCACCTTTTTGAGTTCCTCAAGTACTGTACGGTATAAATTTGCTCTTTCCAGGAAAATACCGATGTAGGCCATTGTCTTATAGCCCAGAGAGGTCGGATTGATCAGGAGTTTAGTACCCAGCAGAATCTTTTCTTCCTGCAATTTCTTAACCCGCTGGTGGACAGCAGCCCCCGAAATACCGCACTCCCGGGCAATTTCTAGGAAGGGGATCCGGGCATTCTCAGAGAGCATGCTTAAAATTTTACGGTCGGTTTTATCAAGCGTCATGTGATTCGTTTTTGTAAAGATAATACCTATTGGAATAGTAAAATTAAATTAAATTCAATAGAAAAGTAATGAATTGTAAGTAAAAATTTGTTTTTAATTATAATTTATTATTTATTTGTGTCATTAATTTATAATTATTGATTTTTAAACGAAAAAAAATTACAAATCATGTGTGGGATTTTTTGTTACATCGGCCAAGAAAGAGACGAGCGGCAATTGATGCCTTATTTTGAACGGATCCAACATAGAGGTCCGGATTATTCGGAATTGCGAAAGATCAATACGGATTCCTATTTTGGTTTTCACCGGTTAGCGATCAATGGATTGAACCCGGAGAGTAATCAACCCATGCATGGTAAAGACTGTTGGCTGGCGGCCAATGCGGAGGTCTATAATTATAAAGAACTTGCAGCTAAGTACGGCTTTAAGCTGCAATCAGATAGCGACTGCGAGATCATCATCCACATGTACCGGGCCTTTGGCATTGAACGGACGGTAAAAGAACTGGATGCTGAATTTGCTTTTGTATTGCACGATGAGCGCACGGGAGAAACTTTTGCAGCAAGAGATCATCTAGGGGTGCGTGGCCTGTATATCGGGCGCTCCAAGGATGGCCGGGAGATCGGCTTTGCCAGCGAATCGAAAGGGTTAGTATTTTTTGATGAAGTCGAACAATTTCCGCCGGCTCATTGGTGGAAGTTGAGCACGCCTTACCAATTTAGTAGGTATTATTCGTTTGAATATGCGCTACATGATTTACCGGAAGGAGAAGAAATGTACAGTCAGATTCGCTTTTTGCTGACCGAAGCTGTAATAAAGCGGATGATGTCTGACCGTCCCATCGGAGCTTTATTAAGCGGAGGGTTGGATTCTTCCTTGGTGGCTGCTATAGCTCAAAAACATCGAGCATCTGCTGAACCCTTGGAAACGTTTGCTATTGGTATGGAAGGGTCGCCCGATTTGATTCGGGCTCAGGAAGTAGCCGATTTTATTGGTACTAAGCACCATAGCGTAGTTTGCACCGAGCAAGACTTTTTGAAGGCGCTAGAAGAAACGATCTATACCACCGGTTCTTTTGATGTGACGACCATCCGGGCTTCGGTAGGCCATATGTTAATTTCTCAGTATGTCCGGGATCATTCAGATGTGAAAGTGGTATACACAGGAGAAACGATTGATGAGATGGGAAGTTATCTGTATTTCCAAAATGCCCCCTCCCCGGAGGCCTTTCAGGAAGAAGCGGTCCGGTTGCTGGAGAATATTCACCATTTTGATATGTTAAGAGGAGACCGAAGTATCTCTTCAGCCGGACTGGAAGCCAGAGTGCCGTTTAGCGATAAAGCCTTTATGCAATTTTATATGGGTATTCATCCAAAATACCGCATGTTTGATGGAGAGCGTATTGAGAAACATCCGCTTAGAGCCGCTTTTGCTAAGGAAGGATTACTGCCTGAAAGCGTATTATGGCGCAGGAAGAATGGTTTCTCGGATTCTGTGAGCAACCTTCGGAAGTCCTGGTTCGAGATCATTCAAGACCATATTGACACGATTATTAGTGATGAAGAATTTGAACGTAAGAAAGGAGATTTTGAGCATGATCCGCCACAATTGAAAGAGGGATATTATTATAGAAAAGTATTTTCCGACCATTATCGCCATCATCAAAAACTGACTCCTTACCAGTGGTTGCCGCAGTGGTGTGGCGAGATCGTAGATCCTTCTGCCAGAGTATTAAATATGTATGCAGGAGATTAATAATGTATAAATTATTTAAAACCAAATCGCTTAAGAAATAAAATCTTTCTTAAGCGATTTTTTTGTAAATTTTTATTTGGTTTTCTTGGCTATTTGGTTTAACTGTCGTTATATTTGCATTAACACTACGAACTAAACACACTAGACAAAAAATTAAAACCATTCACTTACCTTGAAGTAGGACTATCGTTCTATGTTTCCATCTTTTTCAATATTTGTTTTAGCGGTTAGGTTACGGTAGGTAACATTGTTTATACATCTAGCTTACAATTATTTTTACTGCTTATTTAAGATGATCTTGAATAAGCTTGGAAGTTTATTACACTACATTTTTATAACAAACACAATTTTTTAATTAACAACGTTACACTATGAATTTTACTTCTACCTCCCAGGTAGGAGGTGATTGTTGTTGGGGCAGAACGTCCCATCACAACTCATCTCCCTTTTTCCATTTGAAAACGAATGGCATTTTCTACCCGAAAAATTGGATGACCTTACTGTTACTGTTCCTTTCTTTTACGATTGCTTATGATACATTAACGGCACAGAGTATTTCCTGCCCTTCTTCCGGAGGGGTGCAGGTTGGATCGCATACGGTGAAATACGCAGGGAATATTGCAGATTACCCCAGTACAGGAGAAACAACCTTCTTTTATTGCGTGACGTCGAGTTCCGGTCCTGCTATTAGTCATATTGTTTTTGGCTTAGGTGCATCCAATCAGGGGTGTATCAATTTGAATATGATCGATGCTGGAAAGTGGTCAGAAGGTAATCCACCGAATTTGAATTCGGGTGCAGGCCAACCTGAATTGCCTCCTCAGACCGATCCCACAACGGGATTGTTTGGCTTAAAGTTTGATGAAGAATTTGGAGATAATCAAACCAAGCTTTACTATTTTACCGTAAAATCTACGAACAATCTGGTTATTTCAGAAGGAGATATAGACGTTGCGATTAAAGCAAGCGGTACGACACCTTCTGGTACGGTGACAGGACCTGTTTGTATTACAGAACCTGATCCAACTCCAGACCCTAATCCGGATTTAATGGCTCAATGCCCATTAGATGTGGTTTTTGTGGTGGATGAGTCAGGATCACTTGACAATTTTGAAGAAGAGGTTGAAGATGGGATTAGAGCATGGTTACAAGGACTGAACGGTACCGGATCACGAGTGGCTTTTATCAAATTTAGTGATGGCGCTGCTCCATACTCCTTAACAGGACCTGGTTTTCAAGTTATAGATGATAACTTAATTGACGCTTATGACGATGATTTTGTGGATGATTATGATCCCGATGGATGTACTAACTGGGAGGCAGCATTTAACGAAACCTTCCTTTTCCAGAATAACGAGGGAGTTGCACCATTAGTGGTGTTTTTTACAGATGGAAATCCCACAGCTTTTGTCAATGATAATGGTTTTAATAAAAGGTGTAATGGTAGTTTTTGTAACTGATCTTTCGCAAGCGAAAGATTATGATTTTTGAATAATTTAGCAGTAGC
>CAZHOV010000045.1:0-33390 GCA_964534315.1 uncultured Saprospiraceae bacterium
TTTTCTGTCAAAGAACGTAAAAAATCATCAATTATTTATGTCTTATACCACTAGATTTTTGCTATCCCAAATATATAACCGTCAAATTGAATGGTAAAGTAGTGCCTCAACAAAACATTACCTGGTATTTGGGGTATGATGATATAGGAAATTCTTATGGCATTAATGCTTATGTCAAAGCAACCCTATTAGCCCCTGGTAAAAACCTCCTTGAGGTTACAAAAAATTACAGAACAAAAGACGGCCAGCAAATCAGTTATCCTATTTCATTTTTGTTTGTAGATTAGATTCCTCTCTAAATGGTGGGTGTAAATAGATTTTTTTAGTAAAAAATACTGGATGTTAGCAAGGGATTTCCTATTTTAAGCTGTAAATGAAAACGCTATGAAGAAAGACATCTACTTATTATTTTTTTTCATTCTGATAATCAGTCACCTACATGCCCAACAGCTTCCCTTATTTACCCAATATCGGGAATATCAGGGTATGATCAACCCTGCTTCTGTAAACAGTGATTTCTTTAATTACGGGTATAATCTTTCAGCGGGTATTTCCTACAGAAACCAATGGGTAGGCATACCAGGCAGTCCCTCTACCCAGGTAGTTAGAGGAGAATATTTACTAAATAGCGATAATGCTTATGGTTTTTTGGGTGGCGGTTATTTAATTAACGATCAGGCCGGCCCCATTTCAATGACCGGGTTCTATCTCCGGGCTGCAGGGGTTGCGCTCGTACCCGATGATGATCCTTATAATGGGGGCTTAAACATTGGTATTACGGGGGGACTGGTACAATACAGGCTGAATTCGGATGAATTCAAACCGCGTGATCCAGGTGATCTGAACACCATGCTGGACCAGTTTAAATTGCACCCCGATGTCGGGGTTGGATTATTTTATTATTATCGGATGGACGGAAGGCGGGCCTTTCGGGGAGATGTGCTATATATCGGGCTTTCCGTCCCTCAAATACTAGGCCTGAACGTTGAATTTGGGGAAGGCGATGAAGTCCTGGCTGTCGACCGCATTCAACACTATTATGGCACAGTAGGTTATTACAAAAGAACGAGCGAAAATTCATTTGTTGAATTATCCTCCTGGATAAAGTATACATCAGGGGCTCCCATAAATGTTGATTTCAATCTCCGCTATCAGATCTCTACCAATTTCTGGTTTGGAGGAGGTTTCTCCACTGCAAAAGCATTCAATGCCGAAGCTGGCTTTCTAATTGGCGAAAATATTGGTTGGGAAAATAGCCTGATAAAGATCGGTTATGGCTATACGTACTCCTGGACAACCTTCGGGCCCTTTTTTGGTCCGACCCACGAAATTAACCTGGCTTATATGTTGGATACCCATGGCATGAGAAAATTCTCGGGCTATTAATAAACTCACAACCTAATTATATCATTTCCAACGTGTAAAAAGAGTTACTCATTAATGCGGTATAACAGCAGTTCATCATCTCCTTTTTTCAATTTAAAGGCAGGGGTTTGCTTTCTGAATTTGTAGCGTTTATCTTCTCTTACCAGTTGAGGGACGCGAAAGCGAACATAGTTGACCAGTTCCTCGAGCGAAACCCATCCGTCATTGTTTGTGTCTGACTCCATAAGTTTTGAAGGTTCGCCATAGAAAGCCTCGAGTATGGCTTCAGTGAACGCACCATTTTCACCTGGCGGATATTCGTAAGATTTTTCATTCTCACTAGAAGAAGCGAATATTCGAATCCCCTGCTCCGAGTTCACCCACTTTTGGATGGCGTTGCTGACATATTCTTCTTCTGTCATTTTACTAGCTTTATCGATGTCGTCTTTTCCGGCCCCGCTAAAACAAGCATCTATAAAAATGAATACTTTTCCCGGTAGCTTTTTTAATTTTTGTACAATTTCTGCATTGAATAATATGCTTGTTGTCGATTTATACATTTTTTGATAATTTATCGGAGCAATAGTAAAAAACCCTTCCGGGTAATCAGGATTATCTGATTTTCTGATCATACCATGGGTAGAAATAAAGAGGACGACCAGGTCTATTTCTCTGATTTCTTCAATTTTATGGGTACTTAAATTTTCTATTTCTTTAAGTATGCTTAATTTGTCCGTATTATTTTCTTTATTGAGTAGAACTGTTTCTACTCGATCAAATATATTGGATTTCCCTGCTTGCTTTTTAAAGGCTTCCACAAAGTCGCGGGCGTCGTTATCCGGAAATTGAAGGTCATTATGGGGCACCCCGATAGAGAGAAGATATAAATTTGGTTTTATTCCATCATATGTAAAAGTGATGGTGGGGGTCCGTTTAGTCAATCCGTCATCATTGGTAACCTGTACGTAGATTTCATTGCGACCGACGAGTAAGTTGATATCGTTCACAAATACGTATCTGTTGGTTCCGTCAATATCATTGGGTTGGCCTCTGGAGCGTAATTTTTGTTTTTTAAACTTGGAAGGATCATCAACGATGGAGTCTCCATTTAAAAAAACGGTAAAATGTTTCTCTTTAAGAGGAGTTGAAGAGAATGCCAATACCGTAATTTTTTCTACTGCTTTCTTGGTAATGACGATATTACCCTTGTGGTCGGCAGGCTCCGGCACTTTCCAAAAGACTTCCAGTTTAGCTTCCTTTACATCCAACTCCGGCAACTCGGGATCAGGCACTCCCTGTTCAATGGCTGCCTCGTATTTTTGAATTTCAGTATATTTTCTCGTCGTTTCTTCAGCGGTACATTGCACCCAGGCGAAATCTTCCAGAAAAACCTTTTGGATATAAAACCGGAAAGATACCGTTTTGGATTCGCCTGGAGGCAGGTCTCCGACAAAGACTCTTTTCTTCGTCAAGCCGACCAACTTGTAGGGATAATTAAACCGCACATAGGTTTGTTCAGCAACGATATCTCCTCTGTTCTCCAGGGTCACTTCAAAAGTGACGGTATCTCCCCGTTGCACTCCGGAAGGGGAGAAAAACTCATGGTTAGTAAAAAGGAGATTAGGACGCACCTCCCTGACACTTTTCATTTCAAACGATTCATCTGGGGTGGATGCGCTATTAGCTTCAGAAAAAGATAATTTAAACTGGTTATCCCCTTTTCTCAGGCGATTGTTGGTAAAAACAGGCACGGAGACCCATTTAAATTTTCCGGCTTTTAACTCGCCAAAATTTAATTCATTGAAGTAGTCGACCCCTTGCTCGCAGTCACAACTCAGACGGGCTTTTATCTGATAGGCATTCACCGTGTCGGGATTGTAAATTTTAAAGAGGTAATACCCCCGGTCTCCCGGCTCCAGATGGTTTTTTTCTTCTGGATAAACAAATCTACCTTCTGACACTTGTAATCTTCCGGGAGGATCGTGTTTGGGGATACCCTCCGAATCCAGCTTAATGATAAGACCTTTTTTGGAATCAAGACCTCCCTTTCCACTAAAACCTACGCCTACGATACTCCCATCAGCTAATTGAGTGACGTCATAAAATTCGTCATTTTGTGCAGAGCCTTCAATAATTGGCTTATCCCAAACCCCTTCCTTATCTTCCCCCACCTTGTAGAGTAGATAGTTAGACCGGGCGCGAGATCTAGTAGAAGACATATCAAAACCTGCCATAACAAAATCACCATCGAGCGATTGCACTAATGCTCTGCTTTGGTCATCTCCCCTGCCACCATAATTTTTAATGCTTCCAATCTGCTTTCCGAACGAATTCGTTTGCATTAAAAACAATTGATTGTTGGTTCCTTTCATATCTATCACTCCACTTATCCAGATTTGCCCTTTCTCATCTTCCAATACACCGTTGCCTTCCATCCAATCACAATTGCCACAATCAATAGTTGTTGACCACTTTCTGCTCCCTTGCTTGGTGTACCTCATTAAGAGCAGTTTTGGCTCCTCTTTCGAGCCATATCCTCCTGTTACGATTAATTGTTGGTTTTCGGTGAGTGCAACCTTATTGATCCAGGCTGGTTGGCCTTCAAATTGACGATACTCATCCCATTCTTCGTTCCCGTAGCGATCTATTTTTTTTAACCAATAGCTATCGCGCTTTTTCCCTACTAAAACAAAACTTCCGTCATTCAATTGAACAGCATCACTGAAAACATCGTCTCCATTTACCGTACCAAACAATTTATCCCAAAGGGGGTTTCCTTTTTCGTCCAGCTTGACCACCCAGCCGTCTTTCATTCCTTGATATCCCTTATTAGGAAAAGCCGAATCAGAAAAGCCCACAACCAGATAACCTCCATCATAAGTAGGAATAACCCGATAAACCTCTTCATTTTTTTTTCTCCCCAAAGCTATAGGTCTTCTTATGATTCCTCCATTCTTATTCATGGAAAGAAAGAAAAAATCAGACTTATTGGAAAAAACATTACGTGTTTTACCAACAGCGACCAAGTCTCCTTCATAATTTTCAGCGACAGAGAATAGCATATTTTCTCCTTTAAGGCTTACGTACTCTTCCCAGCGGATCTCAGGAGGTTGAGATTGGGAATAGCAACTTACTGAGACTAAAAAAAACAACAGAATTCTTAAAAAACGCATAGATTTATGATGGTTAGATCAGAGAATACGCAAAATCAAATTCAATCTAATAGACTTACAGGTGATTTCATAAGAAAATGCCTGATTTCTATTTTCCTCCACTGATAGCTATAACCCGGTCAATAAAATTCATATCGGGCATCATAGGTGTTTGATCTCTTCTTAATTCCTTATTAACAAGCTCTTTTGTACGTCGTGATGTGAAATGAAAAAGTTCGCTGATATAGATGAATCCATCCTGATTTTGATCTGCCTGCCCATAAATTCCTTCTAGCAGAGCTTCTGTAAAAGCGCCATTTTCCCAGGATTTATCTTCATAAGACATTTCTCCTTTGCTATTGGCTATAAAGGTGATGAAATTTTTTAGGATTCCCGATTTAGGATTAGAAGTCGTTAGCGACTCTGGAACTTTTGGATCAACTAAAGCAGGGGAAGTTGAAGCATCGAACAACAACAATTTCGGGCACGGATATGCTTTTAACAAACTGATCAGTTCATTATAGCGAAGTCCCGTTTCTTTCGGGGATAAAGGATCATAATCCGCCAGTTTAAGTACTTGCTCATATTTATCCAGGTGTCCAAAACCGGAAAAGTAGAAAATAATTAAATCATTTTGGTCCGGGTTGAATTGTTTCAGGTCTGCCATTTGCTGGAGCACTTTATTCTTTGTTGCATTTATCCCTGTGAAGTTGAAAGTATTGATGGTTTCAAAAACACTTCCGGTCTTTGTTTCGAAGGCATCGGAAACCTCCTCCGCATCTTTTACCGAATACCTGAGATCAGGATATTGGGGACCAACAGAGATCAAAAATAAATCAGCAGGCTTTACCTCCGTCTTTTCAGACTCATTTTTGAATTCGATAATAATTGGAACAATTTTATTATCGGGCAGATTTTTAAAACCCATTTTTTCATCAAAGAAAAATGGATCTTCGGAGTCTGCCAGGTCCTTTTTAAAAACTTGCTCAAGGCGCTTGGACAGCTCTCCATCTTCTTTTTTGAGTGCGTTTACTCTTTTATTCCAGTTTTTTATGGGGGTTCTCGAAAAAAGAAAGGCCCACTCTTCATTTCCTTCTTTGAGATAACTATATACACTATGCATTCTGGGAAATACGGTTAATCCGGAGAGGAATAGTCCCTCTTCATTCAACGAGTTTATCGGAAGATGAATATTTCCATCAGGATCTTTTCTTAGGAGATAGACCAAAGCCCCATCGGACTGCTCCGGGGGTGGTTTAACGATGAATTGAAAAAGATCACCGGGGTTCCAGTTTTGCTTTTTCAATTGGTAAACGTATTTTTTATCCTCGTTCAATTGAAGGTAAGAGGCTGCTTCCCGATAATTTATTTGATCGTACTCGGTTGCTCCTCCGATGTAGCGTAAAGTAATCTGATAATTCTCATTCTGAGCGGAAGTTTTGAAAGTAGAAGTACAAAAAAAAGGAATGATCAAGAGAATGGTAAGATAATTTTTCACGGTCTATTGGATTTGGTTTAAAAGAAAAGTGCAGGAATTGGAAAAGATTCTTGGAGACAGACACTTCGGGATATCGGTCTCCAAGAAAAAAGTGGATGAATAATTTATTAACCACTTATACTGATCAGATAGCTTCAACAGTGAGAATCATTGGCACGACTGCCCCTTCGCCTTTTTTGCAAGCCCCGACGAAATTCATTTTGTCATACTGAAATTTAAGATCTTCAGTTTTCATTAAAAGATCTCCAAACCCGGCGTCCAGGCGCTCCTCTATGGTGCCATCCGCCAACTTGGTTGCTTCGAGCCTCGAATCAAAATCTTCAATCGATTCATCACTATACAGAACGATCAGGTGATCTTCTCCTTTTTTATCGAGCATTAGGAAATAATCTTCATGAGGAATGATCATTTCTGCACGGTCGGAAGATACGACAGAGGAAATTTTCACTTTTCGGAGGGCGTCAATATCTTCAGGTATTTCTTCATTCTCTTCCAGTCGTTCTACTAATTCATCTTGGTTAGGCCAAAATACTTCCACTTCATTTTCCGGATCAATACCAAAGACGTATACATACTTTCCTTCTGGTACATCTTTCGCAATTAGTTGAAAACCACCTTTCCCGCCGGTTTCCCACTGTCGTTGTTCTAACTCATAGCGGTAACCTTGCTGATGGACTACAGGTTCTACTTTAAAATCGTATCCGCCTTCCTCATTTTCACCTACAAAGGATTGAAATTCGAAAGTACCCTTTAATGCTGTTAATGCAACATTGACATCAGTGGGTTTCTCTTCAAGGATCATTTGGAATCCATACTTGCAAAAACGGCCAAAATCTTCAAATTTAACCCAGATAAATCCGTCATTTCCCCAGCCGTTACCCCAGCTATTCATGATTTCAAAAGCTTCTTTTCCATAGTCATAACCTGTGACCACCATAGCGTGCCCACCACCGACAGGAAGTTCGTTTTCCTGAGGTTCCCAGAATTCTTGCCCCGGTTGTACCATTAAAAAGGTACGTGTTACATACATTCCAATAATAACAGGTTTGTCATCGGCAATCGCTTTGATTGTCTTATCAACCTTTACGGCAGGATCATCCGAAAAACTAAAAAGTGCTGAATATTCTTTGATGCGGTAATCCTTAGCGATCTGGTGTTGCTCCTCTCCGGGCTTTTCCGAACAAGGAAAGTTATCCGTTCCTTCAAAGGCAGATTTGGGGCAATCCCCTTGATTCCTAGCCAATTCGAGGGCGTCAGTCAGCCTGGCTCCTCTTAAACAGTCAGGATCTACAGCGGTTTGATTAAAAATATAATCAATGGAAAAAGCCATTCCGTCAATTGCATTTCGGTCTGTGATCTGCTCCTGGATTGCAGCTGAAATGGTCATAGCTCCATAACCAACAGCAGCAGCCGTACAGGAGGCCTCTAATTTTTGATCAAAAGGGGTTGGACAATAAGCCTTCAAGCTATATTTTATCGGCACATCATTCCATTTTTCTCCACTATATCTGGGCAAATGAGGTACTTGATTGTAGGCTTCATCATCGAAAATAAGACCAGTGGCTCGTTGCTGAGCAGTTGTCATCGAAATCGTAATAAATACTAGAAAAAATAGGATTAAATTTCTCATCTTAATTTGGTTTAGTTGTTTCTTAATTGGTTTGATCAGTTGTTCGAAAGTTACTTTTTAGCAAAAATCGAAGGGTTCTTAATTGCTTTTTTAATGCCCTTCACCTCTACATTGACGGTCCTGAAAAATGTTACTATTTTTTTTTATTATTTTTTTAAGGTTGTTCGAAACTGCTATGGAATTGCTTTAATAGACTACTAATGAAGAACGTAATGCCAGTATCATGAAAAGTTCTCCCTACCTATTCTGCTAAACGGATTAAAAGTTGGGCAGCCCTATTTCCATATTCGGAATCATTTTCTAGGGATTGAAGGAGCTTTTTTGCTTTTTCCATTTTTCCTGTTTGAATATAAGCAAGGCTTAAATACCAGCTAGCTGCACTTTTAAATAATGGATTGGAGCTACTGCTAAGCGGTTGCAGCGTAATGGTAGCTTCAGCACCATCATTGGAAAGTACTTGAGCTATCCCCAAATAAAGCTGTGCCCGCTCATCAGCTTTGTTTTTTAAATACTCGCCTAATCGACTTTTGGCTGTTTGATAATCGCCCTCTTTATAGGCTCGCATCCCTTCGTATAGCATGCCGTCCGCTTGATTAGTCACTACGAGTATTTCCATGGGTTCAGTAAAGGAAGAGGCAATATCCAGATAGCGCTGTTGCTCGCCGCCCCCAAAACGAGCTACTAAAAGCCCTACAACAATACTTAGCAATACGACAATCCCCAGAGCGATGCCAGGCTTAAACCACCCTCCCCTTGAAGGCCCCTCCAACTGATCCAATCCCTCATAATCGGGTTGGATATCCACCTCTTTTGATGCAGCGATAAGGAGCGACTTGACTTCCATCACTTCTTCATGATCAAGCAACGCCTTTAAATCCTTACTAAAGTTAAAATCTTCTGCAAGAGTAGAATCAGCTTTCAGCTGATCACGAAGAGAAGCCTGTTCGGATTCATTGAGTTCTCCGTTTAAATACTTTTGTATTTGCTCCTGTATACTATAGTCATTTTGTGAATTCATGTTAATGGGATAAATAAGTTAATGAAGCCATCAGGCTGTTAACCTGAAGTTTTTTTTATCTTTTCCAATTCTTCAAATGCCAGCTTTTTCAGTTTGGCTCGACAGTCAAAGATGCGTTTTCTTAGATTTCCATAAGGAACCGACTGTTCTGCAGCAATTTCTTTTAATGGCTTTTCCTGAAAATGATACAACCCGACGTATTCTCTACATTTTTCTCCAAGCCTCGGCAATGCCGCATAAATCGCATCCATAGAGGAAGATTTTACAACCTTACGGATTAAGTCTTCATCGCCTTCATCTCGTATCATTTCTTCTCCCTTTCCCAGAGCAATCGTATTGCTGCGTTTCCGCCTTCGCAATTCTTCTTTCCAGGAATTAGCAGCGATCGTAAAAATATACCGATCGAGTTTTCCCTGTTCGGTGTATTGCTTTTCTTTAAGATTATTCCATAATTTCAGGATCGCTATCTGCACCATTTCCTTAGCATCCGCTTCACTTCCGCTATTCTTCCTGACGTACCCTATTATTTTGGGTCCGAATCTTTCATACAAATACTTGAAAATACGGGCATCTTTTGCCTTTATCCCTGAAATAATTTGTTCGTCTGAAAACGTTTGTTCACCCATACATTGTCATTCGAAAAAAATGTTACCAAAAAATTTTATTTTAATTTTATATTCAAGTTTATAAGATATTAATTTTGACAAGGCGCTTAAGTAGTAAGGCAAAAAAATTGGTAGAATAATTAACTTTTTTACTCCTATTTTTCAATTGTTCGTTTATTTTTTCGTAACAATTTAAAAAAATCATCATATTCGAGTGAAATAATTAAATAAAAAACAAAAGAAACGAAAGATGCATACCCGGCCAATTACACTCACCCTTATCCTAATTTTTAGTTCTATTTCTTTTCTAAATGGTCAATCTCCTCCCATCAATCTTCCCCTAGAGATCAAAGAACTCCATGCCAGTGATGGCATTTTTGAAGATTATGTGTTGATCCGCTGGCAGGGAACTGTTGAAGAGGCTGCTTACCAGGTTTATCGCAATAATAAGCCTCAAACAGAGGGTATGGAACTTATCAGCAAAAGCTGGCAAAAAAGCACCTGGCTAGCCGATTATGAAGCAGAAGCAGGGAAACAATACTATTATGGAATAAAAGTAAAATCGGTAAGCGGCACGGTTAAACAAGTAAATGATTTTGATGTAGGGTATGTCAAAAAGCCCCCGCCTATCGCAAATGAAGACCAATTATTGAGTTATGAAGATGATGTATTAGCAACTCCGAAAAAGATTGTCCATATTAATAATTTTGGCCTGCCGGATACCGTAGGAATTATCGGAGATTTAATGGAAATAGATTTTCAGCTCGAAAATGTCCAACCGGATACGCTAAAGGAGTTGGAAATCCGATTTTTCCTATCTTCAGATATCCAGTTGGATTGGGATGATTCAATACTCAATAAAACCTTAATCCCACCCATTCCATCGGGTAGCACTTTTAATGGTAAACGCCCACTAGAGATACCGACGTATCTATCTCCCGGAGCGTACTACCTCTTTCTGGTTGCTTCTTTTGAAGGAAAAATCTTTGGAAGTACTGTCGAAAGAACATTTATTAAACTAGAGTAATCATCTTGGTTTCTTAAGTAACCAACTAAACCAGAAGAAAAACTAACCGCTATGGAACTACGGAAATTATTTCTTTTTTTCATTCTTGTGCTAATACCTATTATCACTTCCGGCAGCTATCCCGATCCTCCTTATTCTTTTTATTATAAGTTCAATGGGTCCACAAATACCAATGATGCCCTACACGATTTTAAGAGCTCACCTAATCCGGTTCAATTATTTTTCAGCCCTCAGGAATTAGCCGGGGAGCCAAATGATATAATCCAGATTGGAGCTATTATTTCTTCAGGAGGAGAAACCGTATCAGGTATACAATTTTCTGTCAATTGGGATCCATCAGTTCTAACTTATATAGGCTCAGCTACTTTTAACCCGCCGGTTGGAGGTACAACAGGTATAAACGATGACGATGCCCCAACCGGCCAGTTTATCTATAATTGGTTCGCTCCCGATCAAAACGGACAACCCTTCAATGATTTCCAATTAGTTTCATTCACCTTTCAACTGAATTCATGTATCAATAATGCAATCGAATTTTCAGATAACCCAATATTAATAGAAATTTCAGGAGCTAATCAATCTGAACCATTGGGGGTAACCCTCGAAAACGGCAATATCTATTGTTGTAACCTGCAAGGACTGGAAAGCCCGGCCAATGTTGAATATTCATGTCAAGATCCCGCTTCCGGAGAAATCACCGCCTTCATTGATTATTTTGGAAGTGATCCCAATGGCTATGCTATATCCTTCAGCAGTGGTTTGCTACAAAATCCTTTCGAACCCTCCCAAACGATCAACGGTACTCTAGAGTTAACAAATCTGTTTGCCGGCGACACGTGGGAGATTGAATTGGGAAATACCCCTTCTACCTTTCAATATTGTGATTTTACTGTTTCTGGCACTGTTCCTGACGATGTCTGCCCTGATCTCTCCTGCTCACTAGCTGATAGCGGTTTGCAAAACATAGCCTGCGATAACAATGCAACACCCGCTGATCCAAACGATGATTTCATTACTTTTTCGCTCAACCCTTCCGGCCTAAATACCGGGATGGAGTATACTGTTACCGTTGATAATGGGACTATATCTCCCTCAATCGGCATTTACGGATCACCAACGAACTTCCAGCTTTCACCGGGATCAGCGGGAAATGGTGACGTTCTGTTGACTATTACTGACGTTGATGCACCCACGTGTTCGCTAACACAAACCATCACCGATCCCGGAAGTTGCTCTACAGACTGTCCGATTACGGCATTGGATTCTGCCAATCAGGCTACCTTTAGCTGCCTGACTACTATTACGGGAATACAAAATGACGAAGTGCTCATCGAACTGGACTATGTCGGCTCAGCTCCGGGAATATCCATACAAAATAATGGAAACGGTACCATCGGAGGTGATGATCCGGCCTTAACACCTGACGGAACGATCACCATATCAGGACTTACGGAAGGCGATCAGTGGGATATTGCAATCACCGGAAACAATTGCAACCTGTCCTCAACAGGAATAATCCCATTTTCGGTTTGCGATACGATACCCTGCACAATTTACGGACTCGAAACGGGAAATGATGTTTGGATTAACTGCTTATCACAAACAACGGACACCGATGCTGTCACTGTAGAAATCAACTATATCGGATTGGATACCAATGCTGTCTTGATCAATCAGGGTAATGGAATTATCGGCGGAGATGATCCATCTTCAATTTCAAACGGTACGATTATTTTAACCGGTTTAGAAGAAGGTGATTCTTGGGACCTTTCACTCGTCGGAGGTGAATGCAATTACGTTTCTACGGGTACCATTCCAGGCACTCATTGTGATCCTGGTTTCTGCAATGCTCCGGATACCATTCCGCCCTCCATAAATGCACCTGGCAACAAAATCATCCCTTGCTTTAGTTTTGATCCGGAAGATTACGATGGCGTTTCTGATACGCCTCCTGGGGTGCCTGTAGTTGCCGGCGGGCAAACCATCGGTTTTTTTGATGCAGTAAATGATAATTGTATCGTGGATAGCGTCCTAGTTACTGATTTGCTTATTCCGTCTTGCACCGAAAGTTGGGACAGTTTAATTAGACGATATACGGTTGTTGATACTGCTGGAAATTCAGCCTTTGAAAATCAATTAATATTACTGGAAAGAGGCTCGCTTGATTCCGTGATTTTTCCACCTAATTATGATGGAATTGACCAACCTATTTTAGATTGTTCCAATCCATGTATTGACCCTGCTTGCACAGGAATGCCCATTGTAATGGGATGCAGTTTTACGATGACATTTGAGGATACCCAAATCCCGGTCTGCGAGGGTAGTTATAAATTATTGAGGGAATGGAAAGTAGTAGATAACTGTACTTTAGATAGTGTATTGTATAATCAAATCATTGACGTAGAAGACCAGCAGCCCCCTATTATCGCTTGCCCGTCCGACCTTACTATCAATGCACATAACAGCTGCACAGGAAGTCTTATTCTTCCAACGGCCTTGACATCAGATAGTTGCTCATCATCACCTTTAGTAACCATTAAAGATGGGCTAGGAGCAACTTTTGCGCAGGGAGATACCATCCAACTTGTTGGTACAGGGGACTACACCTTTACTTATATAGGTAGTGATGATTGCGGAAATATAGATTCGTGCCTTTTTATCGCGACCAACGAAGACAATTTGGGCCCTACCATTACTTGTCCTCAAAATACCACTATAGACTGTGGTACATTTGAAGAGGACGTTTTCGAAGGAGTAACCGCCACCCCTCCTGGAGCACCAGTTTTCTACAATGGCAGTCCAATCGGTTTTTATCCGGATGCTTCAGATAATTGCAACGTAATATCAGTAACTATTACCCAGGATACCACACTTCTTAATCAATGTGGGGTCGGGTCCGTGATTCGAAATTATACTGCCGAAGACAACTCTGGGAATACGACCTCTTGCGAACAGGTAATCACTATTGAAAATCTTGTGCCCTTTGATATTTGCGATATACAATGCTGGGCAACTCCAGAAACCGGCTGTAATGGTCATAGTTTAACTGACGGGGTAGAATGGCCATGTGATATAATGCTAGATCAATGCAATGCTGACTTAACACCAGACGGACTCGACGTTAATCCTACTATTCATCCATTTGATGTCAGGCCCAGGATCTTCGAAAACGCTTGTGATTTGGTGGCTGTAACTTATGAAGACACCTTGCTTTTTAGCAATCCTCCGGCCTGTCAGGAAATACTACGTACATGGGTGGTTATCGATTGGTGTAACCCGGACAATTCTTTTCCAACCGGTTTCCAAACCTGGGAGTATGAGCAGCTAATCGTTTTAAATAATGGCTCGTCTCCTGTTATTACTTCCAATTGTGATGATCTATTTATTTGCTTAAATGCTCCTGGTTGCGATACGGTGACTAGCGAATTATTTATTGATGCATTAGATGATTGCACTCCAGTAAACAACCTGACATTCAGTTATGAAATTGACTTATTCAATGATGCCACAATTGATTTAACCGAAACTAATAATCCACAAGCCATTCCCGGCAATTCCCCAAATGAAGCGAACGGAAATTACCCCTTTGGCACGCATGCTATCACCTGGACGGTAGAAGATGGATGCGGAAATAGTACTTCGTGTAGTTATTTATTTACGGTATTTGCAGGCGATCCGCTTATGATTACGGCACAAATAGAACCTCCTGATTGTTTTGGGGGAATAAGCGGTTCCATCCAATTAACGACTTCTGGAGGAACGGCACCTTACCTTTTTGACTGGGCAGACCTGCCCGGAAGTGATAATCCTGAGGATCGCTTCAATTTGGGTGCTGGAACTTATTTTCTTACCCTCACCGATCAAAACAATCAGGAATTGACAGATAGCTTTGTGATTACTCAACCTTCCCAATTGGATTTATCCATCTCATCCACTAGTGCCCAATGTATTCCGGCAGCCAGTGGCAGCATTGATCTGGAAATCACGGGAGGCACCCCTGGGTATTCTTTTGATTGGGATAACGCGCCGGATGTGGAAGATCCGACCGGTTTAACACCTGGCACTTACACTGTAGTGGTTACAGATGCAAATGGCTGTACGATAACAACTTCAACGACCATTCCGTCTCAAAGTATTTCCATTAATCCATTAATCACAGCTGTTAACTGCCCTGATAGCATGAATGGGGCTATTTTCGTTGAAGTTATAGATGGAAGTGGCGATTATCAGTTCAATTGGAGCCCTGCATTGGGAAACGTTCAAACAGCACAAGACTTGGCAGCGGGGATATATGAGGTGACGGTGACGGACAACGCCAATGGCTGTTCGGCAACTGAAACCATTATCATACCTGTTGCCGGCATGTATCCGGTGGTAGATCTGGGAAATGATCTCACCCTTTGTAGCGACAATCCCTTCACCTTAAATGCCGGCAATCCGGGAGCTACCTTTTTATGGTCTACAGGAGATACTACTCAATTGATAGCGGTTTCGCAAGCAGCCAATTACTCCGTAACCGTTTCTGATGCCTTTGGATGCAGCAGTGAGGACGGGGTACAGATCGATATAGACCAATCTGAATTAAATGTAGACTTAGGAATGGATACGAGTATATGTGAAGGAGATATCCTGACATTATTCCCGTTAAATCTAAATCCCACCACTTCTATTTGGAATACCGGAGCAACAACTCCAAGTATAGACATTATGGAAGCAGGTAGTTATTCAGTAACGGTTACCGCAATTGAAGCTTGTCAAAGCGCGGGTGATTTGGTCTTCTTACCTGATGGAACCGGGGAGGTCTTTGAATCTAATGTATTTATTGACGAATTTGATCCAAATGACAGCCTACAAACAGGAGCTGACCTTTATAATATTTGTATTAACTTGGAGCATTCCTGGCTTAGAGATCTCGAAATCAGCCTTACCTGCCCTAGTGGTGAATCTATCATTCTTCATGATCACCCCGGCCAAACGGGTGGAGAGACTTTTCTTGGCATTCCGGTAGAAGGAGATGAAAATGGAACCCCTATTCCCGGAACTGGTTATAATTACTGCTGGACGCCCGATGCTACCAATGGAACCTGGCTGGAATACGCCAACCAAAATAACGCCCAAACCCTTCCCCCGGGAGATTATCAACCCTATGAATCATTCGATAGCTTAATCGGATGTCCTCTGAATGGTACCTGGACCATCTCCATTGAGGACCTTTGGCTAATTGATAATGGAACCATCTTCAATTGGAGTATTATCCTTGAAAATAGTCTGGATACCCTTATGGATGCAGATACCATTAATATTAATACCATCCCTCCGCCCTCCTTAGATTTAGGACCTGATACGACAATACTAGAAGGAGAAAGTATCCTATTAAACGCTTTTGATCCGAATTGCACTGACTGTACTTACCTTTGGAACGATGGGAATACAGATTCTATACGACTATTTACGCCCACAATGAATACAACATTATGGGTTACTGTTACAAATTCCTTAGGATGTTCTGAGACAGACTCACTAAGTATTGAGGTCTTACCCCTCTGTTATGTTCCACCTTCTCTTTCCTGCTCTAATGCAGTACCTATCTGTGGTTTGAATAGTTTTTGTTCGGATAATTCACTCGGAAACGGACCAAGTGACGTTCCACCAACTCTGCCCTGTAGCCAAGCTGGTGCTGTTACCATTGAGAACAATGTATGGTTTGCTTTTGTAGCCGGCTACAATGACCTAACCCTTTCCATTGAAGTACCAAACTGCGAGGGATCCTTTAACCCACCGGGAGGTGGGATCCAGGTGCTTATCTTCGATAATTGTCAAAATTTCAATCAGGTATCCGATTGCTTCAACCCAGGTATGCAATCCGACGGAATAATAAATGCCACAAATTTGACAATCGGAGCAACTTACTATATTTTAGTTGATGGCTGGGCGGGTGACGTTTGCGATTTCACTATGACCGTCACTCAGGGCAGCATCAATCCGCCAGCTCCCGATCCTCCGACTACGATCACAGGTCCTGCCATTGTCTGTCCGGGGTCACAGAGCGCTTACACTACTCCAAACACCTTTGCAGCCTCCGCTTACCAGTGGATCGCTCCACCCGGAGCTATAATATTAAATGGTAATGGAACAAATGCGATAGCAATAGATTGGGGAAATAGTATGGGGGGGAGTTTATGTGTCTTTGCCGAAAATGGGTGTGGAATAAGCGATACCTTTTGTATTGCTGTTATGATGGAAAATGAGATCGTAACTAATCTAAGTGATACCATCTGTGAAGACGCCCTACCCTATCTTTTTAATGATATCCCCATAAACGCCGGAGGCACTTATGCAGATACGTTAATAAATGGAGTGGGTTGCGATAGTATTGTAAACTTAAGCCTGACAATAATTCCGGCTATACCACCCACTGCTTTAGAAGAAACTATTTGCGAGGGAACAACCTATGAGCTTCCAGATCCCGATGGCAATGGAATGCTCTCCTTTGATCAAGCCGGAATTTATGAAGTGGCGTACCCTTCTTCTGTTGACTGTGACAGCATCGTCCAGCTACAACTCAATGTTATTGAAATCAATCCACTCGTAATCCCGTCCGATACGCTCAACTGTGTTGTTGATCAGATCACATTAGACGCCTCCGGTTCGGGAGGACCTAATCTGAGTTATTCCTGGTCTACCTCCGATGGTTCAATTTGCAGTGCGCCAAACATGGCTTCTATCGACATTTGCGCTCCAGGCACCTACAACCTGACCTTGATCGGAACCGATAATTCCGCTACCTGCTTCGAAACCATCGGTTTTGAAGCCCCTGCTAATTATCTCACACCTAGCGCTCAAATTGCTCCGGCCGGCATTTTGACCTGCTCAAATGACACCATCACCCTGACGGGACTCACCGATGCAACTAATACCGGGCTTCCATTTACGGCAAGCTGGTATGACAATCAGGGAGCCTTAATGGGTAATGAGCTCAACATAGAGGTAACTACCCCGGGTTGGTATTTCTTCGAAGTCCGTTATCAGGAAAGCCAATGTGCCGCACTGGATAGCGTACTCATAGAAGCCAATTTCACCGCCCCCGAAATGTTACTGGTAAATAATACCGGAGAGGAGTTGATAACTTGCAATACCCCGGTTATTCAATTGGAAAGCGTTCTTATGGGCAGCCTCTCCGATCCGGTCATTCAATGGAGTAGCCCGGATGGAGGTCAGTTTTTGGTAATTAGTTCAGATTCTACATTGGTAGAAGTAGACACTGCAGGTACTTATCAGCTTACCATTATCGATCCTTCGAATGGTTGCTTAAATGCTCAATCCATTACGCTGGGTATCAATCAAGAAACCCCGGTGGCCAGCATCCTCGATCCCGACACCCTCAATTGTGCCCAGCCAACTCAGGTGCTGAACGGTAGCACTTCCGAATATGGACCAAATGTAATACTGGATTGGTCTACTCCAAACGGAAATATCGTTTCAGGTGAAACAACTATTTTACCGGTGATCAATGCTGCCGGAGCCTATATTCTAAAACTGACCGACACCCTTAATGGCTGTTCGGATATTACCGCCGTTGAAGTGGTCATCGATACCTTACACCCCATCATCCGAATGGAGCAACCCGATGAAATTACTTGTTATCAAACCAACATTACACTGGACGCCAGCAATTCCTCCCAGGATATACACTATGAATATTTATGGACCGGCCCAGGACAGATCGATCAGTTCAATACCACGATGCCTACCATCTATACCGGAGGCACCTTCACCTTCACCATCACCAATCCTTTCAATGGTTGTTTTGTGGATTCAACCATTCAGGTGCCTATCGATACCGTTGGACCACAGGTGTTTGCCGGAAATAACGATACCTTAAGTTGTTTTTCCGATCAGCTCCAACTGGAAAATACTACTATCAACGGACCCTACACGCAATTTGGCTGGGTTACTGATAATGGAACTTTTATTTCCAGTCCGAATGTGCTGTATCCCACTATCGAAGGGCCCGGCACCTATATTTTTACGGCCTTTAATAATAGCAATGGCTGTACCGATTCTTCGATGGTGCAAATAATTGAGCAGAATTATCCTAAAGCAATGATTGAGAGTGTAGGTGAAGAAAATTATTGTCTGGATTCTATTATCCTAACAGCCCAGTTACCTATCGGGTATGAAGGAGAATGGTGGTCTACCAGTCCCGGCGTCGTCATTGAAACCCCATTATCCCCGACTACCAAGGTGACAAATCTGTCCTACGGAAAGAACATCTTTTTCTGGACGCTCTCTTCACCGTCGGATGAATGTTATGAATTCAGTACAGACACTATCGTAATTACCTTACCTGTTCCACCAAGATTGGAAGACGACTCCGTTTCCGTCATTCAGGGGGAGAATCCAATTCGGTTAAATATCTGGGACAATGACCAATTAAACGATGCTGATGAGGAATCTTTTTTTATTGAACAACCCGTTCCCGGCTTGCTCAATGATCTGGAAAACGGAGATATCGCTTATGAATACCCGCCGAATTTTTCCGGGATGACAGCGTTTCGATATCGTTTATGTACTGAGGGTTGCCCCAATCAGTGCGATACGGCAGTCGTCAAGCTGGAAGTCAAATTTGAGTGTGGAGTAGATTCCCTGATCTCCATCCCCAATGTATTGACACCGGACGGGGATGGTCTCAATGATACCTGGATCATCAATGCGCTGATCAATTGTGCCTATTTATATCCTGATAATGAACTCGTAATTACCAACCGCTGGGGAGATGTGGTCTATGAAGCCAAACCTTATCGTAATGATTGGGGCGGCACCAATCAAAATGGAAAAATTTTACCTCAAGGCACTTATTATTACATCCTCCGCCTGAGTGTAGGGGAAGGTGTAATCTTCAGAGGGTGGCTGACGATTGTGGGGCGTTGACAAGGGGACAGAGGACAGGTATACCGGAGGACCGGAGAGGAACCAGCCAAAATGGAGCCCCCCTTCCGCAGGGTACTTACTATTATATTCTACGGCTTTCAGTAGGAGAAGGAAAAATAGAGCGTGGCTGGATTGTCATTTCCCGTAAACGTTGACTTTTGAAAAGTTTAATTATTTAAACGTAACATTTTACATTTTTTTCAATGTAAAAGTGAGTACCCTTTATTGTTGATCGGTACTAATCGTTAAATACTCTTTTTATATGTATAACCGCGAAACCATCATTGTTATGAAACAACCATTTTTTCTACTCTTGTTCATTTTTGTATTTCCTATTTTCTTAAAAGCCCAAGACCCGCTTTTTTCGCAATTCTGGCAGGTGCCTACCTATTCGAATCCGGCATTTACCGGGATTGACGGAGGTACGAGTGTTTCTTTGGCCTACCGGGATCATTGGTCGAATATTCCTGGAGGATTTAAAACGATGTTTCTGGGGCTGGAGCATTACGAGCCTTGTCTGAAATCTGCCCTGGGCATTAATGTCCTCCGGGATGTGGAAGGAGAAGGAGCGTTGGTGACGAACTCAGCCGGGTTGAATTATGCCTATACCCTTGCCTTTGATCCCGGCAGCAACCTCCATAACCTTAATTTTGGATTAGGTGCCTACTGGATGGAAAAAACTATCGATTGGGACAAGCTGATCTTCTCAGACGAACTGGATGCCAAGCGGGGCCGGATCAATACCACCCAGTTTATACCTAATGATCAGCTTCCTGTCCGGTTTGTAGGGTTTAATGCAGGGGTCAGTTACCGGGCCGACTTTAAAACCAAAAGGAAGAAGCGCAACACTCAGATCCTGGCAGGATTTGGTGTCAATCACCTGTTTAATGCAGGGATTAATTCGGGAGCTATTGAGTCGCTTCAAGGACTTGAGACCGGCTTGCCGCCTCGATACACCTTTCGTTTTAGCTTCTACCATCCTTTTTTCACAATGAATGCTACCAAGCGGGAGTTTAAAGTCATGCCGCATTTCCGCTATCAAATTCAAGGAGATATAAGTGAAAGTACCATAGGAACAACTTTGAGCTACACGCAATTTGCCCTCGGGTTCTTTTATCGCAATACCTGGCCCGGAGGTAGTTGGAATAACACCAATACCCTGATCATCTTTGCAGGATTTAATTTCCCCGTGGGCGATAAAGGCAACCTCGATATAGGGGCTACTTTTGACGCTAACATGAGCGGACTGCGAACCAGAACAGGCAATGCGTTCGAGATTACCATGAGGTATCATTTTCAACACAAAGGCTGGCTGTGCAAATCAAGAAACGGCGGTTCTAAAGGAGCTATGAAATGCCCCAAAATGGGCAGAAAAACGATGAGTACGTATTAATAAAAACTATCAAACAATAACCATCAAAAAAATCAAAATATAAATTTTATGATCATTAGAACTATTGCTATAGCACTATTCCTATTTTCTTTTCAACTCAGTTTCGGGCAATGTATAGATGATGATTGTGGCGATGTTTCGGCCTCATTTGAATTAGTAGATTCTACGGTAGTCTGTGAAGGCGTACAATTTGAAGTGAATAACAATACACCTTCCTCAGATATAGATTTTTTCGTTTGGAATTGGGGAGACGGTCAGATTGATACGACAACCACCACCGCCAACTTATTCCATACCTATAATTTCCCCGATTCTGTGGCCTGCGATTTTAGCGATGAATGCGAAACCTTTGTCATAATGCTGGAAATCTTTCGTACCTGCCCGGAAGGACAGAGTTGTCATTTCATTTCTTCAGGTGTTAATGTCTGCTTTGATCCCCGGGCCAGATTCCTTTCAGACCAAACGGTGTGTATAGATGAAGACATCAATTTTCAAAACAACTCCTGCCATGGTGCTGACTATTTATGGGACTTTGGTAACGGAGATACCTCTACGGAAGAAGTCCCCGATTATTCCTACGATACAGAAGGTACTTACACGGTTACCTTAACCGTCGAAAACAGTTGCGGGATAGATCAATTCCAACAAAACATTAACGTTATCGGAAATCCGGAAGCAGATGCCAACTACAGCTTAAACCCATCAACGGGTTGTTTGCCGCTTACCGTTACTATCGACAATGCATCTAACCAATTTGCCAATGTCTTTGAATGGAGCATTGAGCCTGATGAGGGCTGGCAGTTGCTAGACACTACCTATTCGCTGTTTTCGGAGGAGCCTGTTTTTGTATTTACCGATACCGGTACTTACATCGTTATGATGGAAGCAACGGGCCAATGTGGTATGGATACCTGGACGGATACCATTACCGTTTTTCAGCCGGCTGGAGCACTTGTAATCTCGCCAGACCCGGCCTGCGACAGTCTGACATGGACCCCGATGGTGTCCTATTCGGGCACGATCAACTCCTATGCATGGGATTTTGAGAATGGAACACCCGCTAATTCTAATGATCCTTTTCCATCTGATATATTTTTCGACACTCCGGGCTCCAACAATGTACAAGTTACCGTGTCTAATATTTGCGGAAGCGAAACCTTCCAGGCAAACGTTAATATTCAAACACTAGACGGAGTTTCTATAGCTCCGCTGGATCCTTTCTACTGCAACAATCAAGACACCTTTTCTATTATCGTCACTTCACCTAATTCCAATGGCACCTGGAGCGGCCCCGGCATTTCGTCCGATGGAATTTTTGATCCTACCCAGGCGAATATTGGCGACAATGTACTCACATATTCCTACAATCAGGGGTTGACCTGTCCGGGAGATACCAATATTACAATAGAAGTAATTGCTTCTCAGCCTGTTACTACTCAAACTGACTCTTTCTACTGCATCGATCATGGCCCCGATACCCTATTATTTTCTCCTGGCGGTGGTGTATGGTCGGGTCCAGGAATAACTGACTCCGTAAACGGGTTTTTTGTGCCCGGAGTAGCTCAAACAGGAACCTGGCTTTTAATGTATAATCTGACAGATACAAACGGATGCGAAGTGCAACGGACCCATCAAGTCATTGTTGAGGAGCTACCCACTTTTTCCACCATCGACACCCTAACTTTTTGTAACACCACTGAAGATATCGACCTGGTCGATGCCTTTAGTTTTTCAGTATCACCTATGGGGGGAACTCCTAATTGGAGCGGAGACGGAATTGTCGATCCTCAAAATGGTATTTTCAATAGCCAGGAAAATAATGCCAATGGAGAAGGAACCTATGAGATTGCCGTTTCTTATCATCGAAATGATTGCACTGTAGACACCACGCTTACCGTGATAATCGTACCGTTGGAAGATGCTGATGCAGGACCGGATACGACCCTTTGTATTTCCGACAGCACCTTTACATTGGAGGCTACTCCAAGTCCCGGAGGAGACTGGGTAGGCGACTTCATCAATCCATCAACCGGAGTAATCGATTTAATAGCTGCCGGCGCAGGAACCTTCAACTATGAATATATATTTGGACAAGGTACCTCTTGCGAATCATCCGATATAGTGGAAGTCACCATAGTAGATCTGGGAACCAACCTCTCTGCCGGTACAGATATAGCTATTTGTGAAGGTAATGGCTTGTTTCAACTTTCGGGATTTACACCAGTAACCGGTGGTGAATGGTCGGGACCGGGGGTAATTGATCCGTCCGGAATCGTTGATCCTGGTCAGCTATCTCCTGATTCTACCTATGTACTATCCTACTGCCTCTCTGATCCTTCCATACAATGTCAGGCTTGCGATCAAATCAACTTTACCCTTAATCCACTTCCACAAGCAGTATTCCAAATCAATAGCACGACCTGTATTGGTGAAGCCATTGACCTTACCAATACCACCACCGACGGCTGTACGTACACCTGGGACTTTGGAAATAGCGAAACTTCGGATTTAGAAACCCCTTCTCCTACATATACTATTGCCGGGGATTACACCATCACCTTAATTGCCACTTCTTGTCCGCTTTGTGTCGATACGTTTACCTTCGATATCTCGGTGAATGAACCACCTACCGCCAACTTCACCCCCTCTTCAGACCAAGGATGCGCTGTTTTAGAAGTTGATTTTAATAACCAAAGCACCAATGCCTTGAGTTATTTTTGGGATTTTGGAAATGGCGATACAACCTCTATGGCCAACCCGGGGACAATAAGTTTTAATGAGGGGATTAACGATACGAGTTACTATGTCACCCTTGCCGTTACCAACGAGTGCGGGACGGTTTTCCACGAAGACAGCATAAACGTATTGCCTAGCCCCAAAGTAGCTATTGGATTGAATGTAGACGATGGTTGCTCGCCTTTAGAAATAGAATTTGCCAATGGCGCTCAGGGCGGACCCTCCGATTATTATTGGGACTTGGGAAATGGGGTGGAATGGTTGGATTCTCTTCCCCCTAACCAGATTTACACCACTTCGGATACGAGTATTTCCTATTATACGGTTCAATTAATAGGCACCAACCCATGCGGCAGCGACACCACTACTCGGGAAATTGAAGTATTTCCCCCGAATGTGGATGCATTTCTTCAAGTGGATACCACCAAAGGCTGCCAACCGTTAACGGTTAGTTTCTCTAATTTTTCAACCCCCGGAGCAATGGTTAGCTGGGACTTTGGGGACGGAAACGGATCATCGGAAGAAAATCCGGTACACACGTTCAATACTGCTAGTATTTTTACAGTATACCAGTATGCTTCCAATTGCGGAACTGATATAGACTCTATTATTATCGAGGTTTTACCTGCTCCCGAAATTGATTTTTATGGCGATTCCGTGATTTGTGAAGGCGCAATTGCGCAATTCTTTACCGATTCTGAAGAAATTGTAAGCAGCTTTTGGGACTTCGGAGATGGCGACCCTTCCAACCTTACCAACCCTACACATGTGTATGATACTGCTGGAACCTATACAGTGACGCTTACCGGGTTTAGTCTATTCAATAATTGTCCGGCTTCGATTACCCGAGAAATTGAAGTGCTCGGCAACCCGGTTGCTGCATTCACGCCTTCAGACAATGAGGGCTGCGCTCCCCTTACTATTGATTTTACTAATAACAGTATCGGAGCTAGCACTTACGCATGGGATTTTGGAGATCAAATCCAAAGTGCTGCTCAAAACCCAACCCACGAATATACAGAACCAGGAATGTATACGGTCCAACTGATCAGCACCGATGCCAATGATTGCTTCTCGGATACTACCTATTTTCAAATAACGGTACGCCCGAATCCCGTCAGTCAGTTTACCACCAATGCCGAAACCTATTGTGCAAGGTACGATACCGTATCTATTGATAATCAATCTACCGGAGCCATTCAATGCGAATTCTCCTTTGGGGACGGAAATACGTCTGTGGAATGTGAGCCCGATTATTTATACAACACACCTGACGTTTTCACCATCACGTTGGTCAGTACAAACGAATTCGGATGTACAGCCAGCAGTTCCCAAGAGATCACGATATTGGGCTCTCCGGAGGCAGCTTTCACGCCATCTAATATTAACGGCTGCCCGGAGTTGGAGGTTATCTTTCAAAATAATTCTCAATATGCAGATCTATTTAGTTGGACTTTTGGAGATGGAAACACTTCTGTCAATTCCAACCCTTCCAATACGTTTACTGAAACAGACACGTTCCCCATTCAACTAATTAGCGAGAACACCAATGGTTGTCCGGCCGATACTGCTTTTGGGTCTGTTATTACCTGGCCGGTGCCGGTCAGTCAATTTAGCTTGGCTTCCTCTACACTGTGCGGTATACCGGACACGATAACGCTTACTAATTTATCAGGAGGAGCGACGGGTTTTGAATGGGATTTTGGAAATGACGAGCAATCCAACAACACCAATCCCATGGTTGCTTATTCGGAAGCCGGAAATTATGACATTCAATTGATTGCTCAAAATAGCTATAACTGTAGAGACACGAGTGTGCAAAGCATTGCCGTCAACCTCCAGCCAACAGCTGGTTTCGAATCAAACGAACTGGAAAGCTGTCTTCCATACACCTTAAATTTGACTAACACCAGCTCCAATTTTGATCAGATTTACTGGTCGGTGGGAGATTTACTGGAGAGTAACGATAGCATAGTATCTCTGGAAATTTTCGAACCTGGAACTTATGATTTGCAATTAATCGTAGGCTATCAAAACACTTGTTTTGATACCATTGTTGCAGAGGACGCCATCCAGGTAGATACCACCCCGATTGCGGATTTTGAATGGGAAGAAGATCTATCTTTTCCTTATGGAGGAAGAGTCATTTTCAATAATTTATCAGATTTTGCTGACTATTACGAATGGGAATTTGGCGATAGTCTCACTTCCATAGAGATCAATCCGGTACACGAATATCTGGAGAACGGCTCCTGGGAAGTTACCTTGGTAGCGTTCAATGAAAACGGCTGTGCAGATTCTGTTGATGTAATGGTGGCTCCCTCTGTTTTTCATTCACTACATGTTCCTAACGCGTTTTCACCAGAAACCGGGATTGGAGAAGTTCGATTGTTTCAACCAAAAGGAACCGGAATTTTGACTTATCATTTGCAAATATTCAGTCCCTTTGGAGAATTGTTATGGGAAACCCGTGAAATAGATGGTCATCAGCCAGGACCGGGCTGGGACGGCAAAAAGATAGGCTCAGACGCCTATTTGCCGCAAGGAGCCTATGTCTGGAAGATCGAAGTTAGCTACCTTAACGGATTCAAAGAGGTAAGAACCGGAAGTGTCACGATTATTCGATAGGACGTACAGCTTTTTTCCCTCTAATCATTCCTCGAAGCAAAGCGCCTGAAATTTTGTTTCATCGCCTCGAAGTCATTGACAAATTCATTGATCTGAAGGCGTTCTTCCGAATGATCCCAGACATTTTCAGTAGAAGGTGTCAGGGATTCACCGAGTTCCTTTTCGTGGAGGATAATCTTTAGACGGAGTTTGTCGATATGCTCTAGTTTAGCGAGGAATATTTTTTGGTATTCTTCTACGTGTTCAATAATGGAAAGGCTTTTCGGATGTTTCATTAAAATCCGCATAAGCTCGTGTTGAAAAATTTTGATCTCGTCCTGATAGAAGTTGAGTTTGCTTAACCAATCCCGATGTTCCTGATGCTGAAGTTCCCCAAGGAGTTTTTCCATATTTCCTATTTTATCACAAATTAAAAAGATATTTCAATCAAAAAGCGGTTCTTTTCATTTTATTTTCCTCCCCCTCTTTTTGTTGGAGTCGTCTTCCTTTTCGTTGGAGTGGTGGAGCGTGAAGGTACCGTCCGGCGTTGCGGCTCTACCCTTTTGTTTTGTTTTTGCGGATAAGTGCGAGGGGTCCTGCTTGGTGGATTCCATCTATGCTCATGCAATTCTTTTCCTTCTTCTACCTTTCTCGGATTTCGGCGGTAAGGTTCGGTTGTCCTTTCCCTTTGAGAAGGTTTTATAATAATCCGTTCTTTAGGCTGCTGTCTTTCCACCCGCTCCTTCGGCTGTGTTTGGTCCATCTGATCTCGTTTTTTCACCTCCCGGTCCTGATCGACAGATATATCTCTCAATCGATCATATCTATTTTGATTTTGCTCAAGATATTCCTTTTGAGATAACGCTCTTTGCGGATTATCTTTGTTATACTCAATTCGTTCTTTTTCTAACCTTCCAAATTCCCTTAATCTTTCTACTCGTTTATCCGGATTGGCCAGCCATTCGTCACGAACTACTTCAACGTTTCTATTTCTCCACCTATTAACGCTAACGGTAATACTACTGCTGGAGTGCCGGTGTCCATAATAATACCCTACAAAATGATCAGAGAGGTAAGGGAAATAATAATGGTGGTAGGGATGGTAAAAATACCAGGAAGTGAAAAAATAAGAAGGAAATCCAAATACCACAATTCTTCCGCCAGGTCTCAGGTAAAAGCCCCATTCATACCAATAGGGATAAGGCCGCCAGCGCGGATAGACATACCAGCTCGGATAACCATACCAATAGGGATAAGAATAGTAATAATAATGCTCAACAACAACAGCTTCTTCGCCTTCATCATAGTAAACATCATCGGCTTCTTGTTCAAAATCGTAACTCATGTCATCATAGCCGTATTCCTCTGCAAACATTTCAGCAGATTCAATCAGTTCCTCCTTAGCTTGGGGATTGTTTTCAATACTCTCCTGCCAATCAGCCAGGTCTTCCGCTTGCTGGCGCGCAACCGCCAGGCTCATGCTGTCTGCTTTTTGACGTACCCATTCTGGATCATTCTTGTATAAATTTCCCACGATGATCGTCAATCGAATATTTTCTGTGAGGATGGAAAGCACCTCCGGTACTTCGATCAACTCATTGAACGCCTCTGTTGCTTTAGGAGGATAATCCTTCAAAAGCTGATCAAATGCTTCATTGGCACCAGCATAGAGCTGCGTAATTTGTTGAAACAATCCATGTTCAGACATCGCCATGTCCAAAGCATCTGCTCTGATCTTTTCCGGATATTCTTCCAACACCTCCTGAAACCCTTGACGATCACCCTTTCTCCGCTCACCAAGCTGCTCGATCAATCCAGGGTACCTGGTGAGATCCCAGATCGTTTCCTGAGTCGTTCTGGGATACTTTTCCAGTATTTGCTGAAATCGTTCACTCGTTTTGGCCTGCATGCTTTCCAGTTTGATCAACGCATCCGGATAGAGGGAAGCTTCCAATATCGCGTTCCTGGTTGCTTCCGGATATAACACAAGCGCCTCAATACTACTACGGTCATTTTCAAGGAGTTCTTTAATCAAAGCTTTATCCTCCTGACCATAAATAAAAATGTCTGAAAGCAGAAACAAAATCGCTAAAAATAATTTAGTCTTTTTCATTGTGTAATTTTTTTATAGCTTTCAAAATCTTCTTTACCCTCTCCCCTTATTCACCGCTACTTAACTGTAGTACCGATTGAATCTCTTTCATACCTTTTCTTCCTTCTTACCCCCTACGAGCGAAGACGTTTCCCTTCCTCTTACCTTTTCTCTAATTTTCATTTTCGCATTTTCACTACCACTAAACAATGATATTTTGGGGTATAACAAAGTGATCTTTGTCAGTTTGAATAATAGATCACATGATAATGTCATAAATAACCAATCAAAAAAATTTTCGCACTTTCCATTCCGCACTTCCTCATTAATATTCCTACCTTTACCGTTCTCACAGTATTTTATTCGTTAAATTAAATATTCATGATAAAGTTTTTGAATACTCTCGTTGTCATTTTATTGTTTAGCTCCAGCCCCGCATTTGCGCAAAAAATTGACCTGAAACGATTAGAAGGCATGAAAGCCCGAAGTATTGGCCCCGCCGGCATGAGCGGAAGAGTTACCACTATCGATGTCGATTTATCCAACCCTGAAGTCATCTATGCAGGAACTGCTTCAGGAGGAGTTTGGAGATCAAAAAGCGGAGGCATCTCGTGGGAGCCTATTTTTGATGATCAACCTGTCCAATCTGTTGGCGCCCTCGCAATTAATCAAAGTAATCCCGCCGAAATATGGGTCGGTACCGGAGAAGGTAATCCGCGGAACTCCCACAATAGTGGAAACGGTATTTATAAAAGTATCGATGGCGGCAAATCCTGGATGCACCTGGGATTGGAAGCCACCAAAAATATTCATCGAATTATCATTGACCAGTCTAACCCGGAAATTGTCTATGTCGGCGCCCAGGGCAGCGCCTGGGGTCCTTCAGAACACCGAGGAGTCTATAAAACAACAGATGGCGGAGAGACCTGGGAGAAAATCCTCTTCGTAAACGACTCCACAGGTGTTGCCGATATGGTAGTCGATCCCACCAATCCCAATAAACTTCTTGTCGCAATGTGGGAATTTGGAAGAAAACCCTGGTTCTTCAATTCTGGAGGTAAAGGTTCTGGTATTTTTATCACCCATGACGGCGGAAAAAATTGGAAAAAAGCCGCTGCAAAAGACGGTCTTCCTACAGGCGATCTCGGAAGAATCGGCCTTGCTATTGCTCCCTCTAGTCCGAACATCATCTATGCCTTGGTAGAAGCTAAAAAGAATGGCCTTTATCGATCTACCGACGGCGGACAAACCTGGAAACTAAGAGCCTCTAAAAATATCGGAAACCGCCCCTTCTACTATGCGGATATCTTTGTAGATCCTAAGAATGAAAACCGGATTTTCAATCTGCACTCCCTCGTTACGAAAAGCGAAGACGGCGGAAAGACGTTTGAAACGCTACTCCCCTACTCCGGCGTTCACCCCGATCACCATGCCTTCTGGGCCCACCCCGACAATCCCGTTTATATGATCGAAGGAAATGATGGCGGATTAAATATTTCACGAGACGGAGGCGACAACTGGCGCTTTATCGAGAATCTTCCCCTGGCTCAGTTTTATCACATCAATTACGATATGGAGCTGCCATACCACATCTATGGCGGTATGCAGGATAATGGTTCCTGGCGTGGGCCGGCCTATACCTGGCAACGAGGAGGTATCCGTAATTATGACTTTCAAGAGCTCTATTTCGGAGATGGCTTTGATGTTGTTCCGCGTCCCGATAACAGTCGATATGTTTATGCCATGTCTCAAGGCGGAAATGTGGCCTACATCGACACCGAAACCGGGAAAACTAAAAATATCAAACCTTATCATCCTGATGGAGAAAAACTACGTTTCAACTGGAATGCAGCAATTGCTCAAAATCCTTTTCACAATTGTGGCGTTTATTTCGGAAGCCAATACTTGCATAAAAGTCTGGATTGTGGTAATACCTGGGAAATCATTTCTCCCGACCTAACCACTAATGACACATCCAAACAAAAGCAATATATGAGCGGAGGGCTGACCATTGATGATACCCGGGCCGAGAATTTTACCACCATCGTTTCTATTGCTCCAAGCCCCCACGATGAAAATGTCATTTGGGTAGGAACCGATGATGGTAATCTCCAACTAACTAAGGATGGAGGTAAAAACTGGACCAATCTGGCCAGCAGGTTACCTAATTATCCGGCAGGAAGCTGGATCACACAGATTGTTGTTTCTCCTCATAAAGCCGGGGAGACCTTTATAGTCATAAATGACTATCGCCGCAACAACTGGGAGCCCATGGTTTACCACACCCTTAATAACGGAGAGTCCTTCTCCCGTTTGGTAGATGCGGATGATGTAGAAGGTCATGCCTGGTCTATTGTCCAGGATCCCGTAGAGCCCAAATTACTTTTTGTAGGAACGGATTATGGCCTTTACGTGACGTTTGACAAAGGCCGCAATTGGAATAAATGGACAAACGGTTATCCTTCAACTCCTACAAGAGACCTCAAAATTCATCCCAGAGAACACGACCTGATCATTGGAACCTTTGGCCGGGCGGCATATATCCTTGATGATATCCGACCGCTAAGAGCAATAGCCAAAACCGGAGGAGCCATATTGGAGGAGCCATTCAAGGTATTTGAAACGCCGGAAGCTTATCAGGTAAGCTATAAGCCAGTTGAAGGCGTTCGATTTGTGGCAGACGGTCATTTTATTGGTAGTAACAGACCCGGAGGAGCACGGATTACTATGTACGTAAACCCTAATCCTCCACAAAAGGAAGAAACTGCAAAAGAAGAGGAGGAAAAAGATAAAAAGAAGAAGGATAGGAAAAAGAAGAAAAAAGATATGGAAGAAGAAAAGCAGGAAAATAAAGGGAAAAGAAGCAAGGGAGGCGGAAAGCAAAAATTCAAAATGCAGGTATTTAATATGGATGGAGATACGCTGAGAACAAGAGAAATTGAGCTAGATACCGGCATCAATCGATTTGGTTGGTACTTCGATAAAAAAGGGATTCGTTATCCATCTTATCGGGAAATCAAGCCCGATGCTCCTGAGCCACGTGGAGGCTCCGTGCTCCCGGGCACCTATAAAATTAAGTTTACATTGGGCGATCTCAGTGATAGTACCATGGTTACTGTCAATCCGGATCCAAGATTAGCATTCGATATGGAGGCCATGAAAGCAGAAGATGCTGCTATGGAAGACTTTCACCAACTGGTCAAAAAAGCTACTACCGCCATGGATCAGTTAAAAGATGCCAAGAAAACGATCGGGCGGGTCAACGAGGCGTTAGTTAACGTTCCGGATAGCACCAGAAAGGAAATCCAAAAATTGGGGAAAACGCTGCAAGACAGTATCAGAACACTACAAAAGCTCTACTCCAATCCTCCGGGCATGAAAGGAATACAACGTGTTCAGGACGGTCTGAACTCTTCCTTGTATACGGCTTCATCCTATATCAGAGCGTCAGACGGCCCACCAAATCAGAGTGCCCGCAATGCAATTGCTAAAGCAGAGCGGCACACCAAAAAGGTGGTCGACCGAATCAACCAATTTTTTGAAAAAGATTTCAACACTTATCAAGAAAAGGTGGAAGCGATAAAGTTTTCGCTATTTAAAGAAAGGGAACCGGTGAAGGTGGATTAATGAAAAAGAATGAAAAGGAAATGAAAATTTCATTCTCTTTTCATTCCTTTTCATTTAAAGGCAATATCAACTCTTTGTCATTTTCGGCCACCTTATTGACTCGTTTAGATACCGGGTAAATATTCATAAGATCGGCGGGGAAAGGTTCCAGGAGTTTGATGGCTTCTTTGGCGGGGATGGACATGTCGAGCCAGTCTCGCTCCTGCTCTGGTAGCAACAGGGCAGGCATACGATCATGTAATTCAGCAACCAGCTCGTTTGGAGGGCGGGTGATGAGGGTGAAGGAATGGATCGTTTCTCCTTCCTTTGATTTCCAGGTTTCCCAAATACCGGCAATAGTGAAAATTGCTTCGTCTTTACGGGTAATACGGTAAGGAATCTTACCATCAGGTGTCCTTTTCCATTCGTAGAACCCATCGAAGGGCACCACACATCTTCTTTTATTAATGCCTCTAAATGCCGGCTTCTCCAGAATGGTTTCCAGCCGCGCATTGATCATACGGCTACCAATCTTTTTGTCTTTTGCCCAAAAAGGAATAAGCCCCCATCTAAATAACTGGATATGCTCCTGATCCTCATTGGTTACAACGGGATGGTCATGGGTGGGCGCAATATTGAAATTGGGTAGCCGGTTTTCGGCCTGCTCCGGGAAATTAAAAGCGGCCTGAAGATGGTCTTCGATTTCTTTGATGGATTTGGTCAGTGTTGCTCTTCCACACATGGTGTTTGGTGTTTGGTGTTTGGTGTTTGGTAAGATAAAATTTTTTTAAAAAAAGCAGTGACGAATTTTTAAAAGGTGGTCTTTTATTCAACAAAATAAAAATAGATAAATGGAGAAAATAACGTCCAGATATTCACAAGAAGAGTTACTTGAATTCAAGACATTAATTGAACATAAGCTCGAGAAAGAACGAAAGCAGTTAACTTCTTTTATGAAACAATTAGAAGAGACTTCTGAAAATAATCAGGGAGACCATGGAGCCGATTGGTTAGATGACAGTAGCAATAGCGAGACTATCAGTTATTTAAATAATTCTATTGTCCGGCTCCGGAAACATATCGTCTCCCTGGAAAATGCCTTGAAACGAATTGAAAATAAATCCTTTGGAATATGTGTCGTCACCGGAAAGTTAATAGACAAAAAACGGCTTTTGGCCGTTCCGACCACGACCAAATCTATTGAAGGAAAAGACCTGGAGGCACGATCACAGCGAGTTTAAATTTAACTTAACGTGGGGTTTGACTTCAATAAAATAGAAAATACGTTCCTGCGCCCTTTATCCCTGAAAGCTGGCGTTGGCCGGATAGTTTTTTCTAAATATTGATGATCAACATATAAATATTCGAACCTCACGTTAACATTAAACTAACGAAGCTCAAAACAGATTCGGAGAAGGTGTCCTTGTTTTTCAAGTAAGCGCGTAGCGATTACAACCTCTGTAGCCCAATTTATGAGGCCAATTGATCAGGCGCGTAGCGACTGGCACCTCCAAGGGTAGATTGATGTATTTCCATTGACCATATCCACATTTTTTGGAGCATCATCCTTCTGTTTGGTGTCAGTCCCTATGGGCCTGAACTATTTCGGTATATCTTTTTCTACGGAGGTTAAAATCGCTACGCGCTTTGGGTTTTAAGGACAAAAATTATATTCTTATTGAAAACTACGGAAAACGTAGTTTTTTTTAAAAAGTGAAATAAAACATATT
>CAZHOV010000046.1:0-8214 GCA_964534315.1 uncultured Saprospiraceae bacterium
GTTAATAATTCAATACGAATTTTTAATTTTTTAATAAAACAATTTTATTTCGAGTTTAAAGAAATCTTTTTTATTTTCAGTGAAGCGTTAGCAATTTTATGTATAGTTTAATCTTCGTTGCACCAACAAAAACGAGATTCTATAAGAATCGAAAAAGAAAAAAATAGCCATCGATACTGAAAAAAAAATTTATATTTTACTGGTAGATGACCACAAGGTTGTACGCCAGGCTATCAAGTCCCTTATTGAATTCGAAGCCCCCAACTTTGTTATTCAGGAAGCAAATAATGGACGAGAGGCATTAGAGATCATGAAAAAAAACACTTATGATCTGGTTATTTCTGATATAAACATGCCTGAAATGGACGGCATTGAACTTGCAGGAAAGATAAAAAAGAATTATCCGGAGCAGACCGTAATGGCGTTATCTATGATGCAAGATGCTCTTCATATCAAGAAAATGTTGAAAACCGGTATCAAAGGTTATGTACTAAAAGATAGTACTTCTGAAGAGCTGCTAACCGCAATAAATACGGTGCTGTCAGGTAATAATTTCTATTCGCCGCCTGTAACTAAAGTGGTCATGAATAGCATCACAGGGCAATCAACGCCTAAAAATAACGTTCCATTGACCAAAAGAGAAACGGAAGTGCTTCAGCTCATTTTTAAGGAATATACTAATGCAGAAATCGCAGAGCAATTATCGATAAGTATCCGAACAGTAGAAGCACATAAGTATAACATTTTTGAAAAAACAAACTCAAAAAACTTAGCAGGTCTTGTCAGATATGCACTCAAGCAAAATTTATTTGAGGACTTATTTTTCTAATTTGTTTGTTCTTCCCCTTAAACTAAGTGAATCACTTAAAATTAAATTTTAGCATTTTTCTAATTTTTTAGAATAAAATTTTAAAATACCTTTATTGTTAGAAATTTATTTTAAGTATTGCTATGTACATTGTAGCTTACTCATTTAGATATTTTCTCTGAAACCGAAAAATTATTTGTAGTGTAACGTTGTTGGTCGCCTGCTTGACTTTGTGTTGAGCAGGTGATTTTTTTATGACTATTGTCATGTCGTTTACTGATAATACTCATTACCTGCCTTCCTAAATATGTTTTTTTTACAATAACGCTATTAAAAAACATCTTTAACGTACTGATTAAACCAGTAGAATAGTAAATCGATTGCATCCAAAGAGTTGTTCCTGATTCAATCGACCTGCAGAGGTTCCTTCTTTTCAGTTCAATTAATAAAGAATTATGCCAGCAAACAACACAGAAAATAATAAGCAACCCAACGATGATCAAAAGCCCCCTGGAGGCGTTCCTCCGAAGTCTTATGTTTGGATATATATAATGTTGGCAGTTTTTTTTGTAATTACTCTGTACCAGTCTGGTCAGCAATCCCCCAAAGAATACTCCTGGACAAAGATGAAATACGAAATAATTGCGGAGAAAGACGTTGCCAAAATAGAAATCGTCAACAAGACCAGTGCAGAGATCTATATCAAATCTGAAAAAATGGGACAAGGCCCGCATACGCATCTCAAATCAGGTGATAGAGGGCCTCACTATGTTGTCAATATTGGTTCGGTCGATGCTTTTGAAAGTAGTCTGCAAGAGATTCAAAAAGACTGGCCCCCGGAAGACCGCATAGATGTCAGTTATGTTAGCCGGACCAATTGGTTT
The DNA here is from genome assembly GCA_964534315.1 of uncultured Saprospiraceae bacterium. Taxonomy (GTDB): domain Bacteria; phylum Bacteroidota; class Bacteroidia; order Chitinophagales; family Saprospiraceae; genus CAZHOV01. The sequence continues at coordinate 1,693 of CAZHOV010000046.1, forward strand.
ACCGACGTCCTTTCCTGGATTATTCCTTTCATTATCATTATTGCCATTTGGATATTTATTTTCAGGCGTGTGGGTACTTCTCGTGGTATGGGCGGCATGAATCCTTTCGACTTTGGTAAGTCAAAAGCTATTTTGTTTGAAGCGGGGAAGGCGGTAAAGGTAACTTTTGAAGATGTTGCCGGCCTGAAAGAAGCAAAAGTGGAGATCCTGGAAATTGTTGAATTTCTCAAAACCCCTGAGCGCTTTACCCGGCTAGGGGCAAAAATACCCAAAGGGGTTATGCTGGTAGGCCCTCCGGGTACAGGTAAAACGTTGCTGGCGAGGGCAGTAGCTGGTGAAGCTCAAGTCCCCTTCTTTTCTATCTCGGGCTCTGAATTTGTTGAAATGTTCGTTGGCGTAGGGGCATCAAGAGTGCGCGACCTATTCAAAAAAGCCAAAGAAAAAGCACCTAGCATTATTTTTATCGATGAGATCGATGCAATAGGGCGGGCAAGGGGAAGCGCTTTTTCAATGCGCTCTAACGACGAACGGGAAAGTACGCTGAACCAGCTGCTCACCGAAATGGATGGATTTGACAATAATGCCGGAGTTATTGTATTGGCAGCCACCAACCGGGGGGATGTATTAGATAATGCGCTGTTAAGACCGGGCCGGTTTGACCGCCATATCAATCTCGAGCTCCCGAGCCTGACAGAGCGCAAGGCTATCTTCAAAGTACACATGGAACCCCTCCGGTTGGGCGAAGATATCGATGTGGAAGTACTGGCTTCGCAAACACCCGGGTTTTCAGGAGCAGATATTGCCAACATGTGTAATGAAGCTGCCCTGATCGCGGCAAGAAAAAAGCAAGATAAAATCATGATGAAGGATTTCTACGATGCCGTTGATCGGATTATCGCAGGAATGGAGAAAAAAAGCAAGATCATTTCTCCTGCCGAGAAAAGAATTATCGCTTACCACGAAGCAGGGCATGCTACCGCCAGTTGGTTTTTAAAGCATGCCGACACCTTGATGAAGGTGACGATCGTTCCAAGAGGGAAATCGCTCGGAGCAGCCTGGTACCTGCCCGAAGAACACCTTATTTATACCAAACCTCAATTTTATGACCGCTTATGCGTTGCGCTGGGCGGAAGAGCCGCAGAGGCAATCGTTTTCGGAGAAATATCTTCGGGAGCGCTCGATGATCTCGAAAAGGTAACTAAACAGGCCTATACGATGGTTGCCTATTATGGGCTGAACGAAGAACTTGGAAATGTCAGCTATTACGACAGCACCGGGCAATACGAGCAATCGCTCCAAAAACCCTACAGCGAAAAAACTGCTCAATTAATTGACCAGGAAGTAAGAAAATTGATAGAATCTGCTTATAATGACACCAAGAAGGTTTTACTCGAACATCGAGACCAAATGGACCAATTGGCTCAATTGCTGCTTTCCAAGGAGATCGTAGTAAAAGAAGACCTGGAAGCTATTTTTGGAAAGCGAAGGGCTGATAAAAGCCAACCAAACAATAATCCTTCAACATCTGATCAAGAAGAAGAATAACCATGAAAAAGATCAAAAAAATCCTATTCCCTACAGATTTTTCGAAGGCCTCTCAAAATGCCTTCAGATATGCGCTTCGGTTTGCCGACAAACTGGACGCCAGTATTGAACTCCTGCACGTAGTCTATCCGGAGTATGAAGCTCTGGACCTACCGGTACTGTCTTCCCAGGCTACAAAAGACAAAATTGAAATTGCCAAAGAAGTAGCTAAATCCTTTGTCGAGCAAGGACTTACACAGGTTGAAACTGCTCGCCAATTAGAACATATTCCCCTCATCAATTCAGATGTCGAACTGGGTTCCCCTGCTAAGCTGATTACTTCGGTTGCTAAAAGAGACGAAGTAGACCTGATCATTATGGGCACCCGAGAGGAACATAGCGCTGTGGAAAAGGTATTCGGCAGTACAACGACCAGCGTCCTGGCCAAGAGCCCTTGCCATGTCTTGATCGTTCCTGAAAAAACAGCTTATCATCGCCCCGAGATCGTTACTTATGCTACCGATCTCATTGAAGAAGACCCTTACCATATCTGGCAAACCAGCCAAATCCTTGAACCCTTTAACCCCATTATCCACTGTGTGCATATCAGTGATCAGGAATCGGAACACCCCGAAGTGGACTTCCACGAATTGGAAACTTTCTTCGAAGGCCACGCTCCAAGTGTACAGATCAATTTCCATAATATAAAAGACGATTCGGTTGTCAGCGGGCTAGAAGCATTCATTCAATTTCATAAAGTTGATTTCTTGGTGATGTTTGCACCACACCGCAATATTTTCGAACGGCTCTTCCATAGAAGTCAGACCCAACGCATGGCCTATCAGACGGCTATTCCTCTATTGGTGGTCAGAGATGTGAAATGAATGTTTTATCCTGACTAGAAGAGTTGTCGCGAATTTTTTGAGCTGGTTCCTATTTGCTGAAGAAGGAAGTTTGGTGGCTTGAAACACCAGGGCATTTTGAGAAACGCTCCCTTGTTCCGATCACTTGATATTCTTTTCCAGGGCCGTATTCACGAAAAGCACATTACCGATATCATCAAAGCCTTCAAACACTTCTTTCCCCATGCGTCTTACGGCTTCCTCTCTAAACCCTAAAATAGTGAGATCGGCGTCACGTGAATGTTCGGAAATGATCGTCCTGGGGTCAACGTCGGGCTCTTGAGTTAACACCTTGACATTACTGGACGAAATGGGAAGCTGCCCGGCCTGAATGAGCATGCTCAAGCGGTTTCGCTCTTCTTCAATAGTCTCACTTGGATATAGGGCAAATATTTTGATCTCTCCTTGTTTCCAATCTTTATGACCTAAAATGATATAGGCCAAGAGGATCATCAGGTTGGCATTCTCAAAGTCCCGGCTGGTGATCCAAATGTGGATTTCCTTTTTTAAACCAAATCCGCGCTCGCAACTTCCCAAAACGATCACATCAAAATCTACTGATTTAATCAATTTGAAGTTATCGATAATATTGACCAGCTCTTCCAGGTTGTTTTTAGAATATTCAAAGATCAACAGATTGTTTTCTGTACCGGCAATACCAGGTAGTTGAATTACTTGTGCGATAGAAGAGGTTAGGGAAGGACTTACCATCGTATCGATATAGATATTGCTCTCGGTCGCTTCAGCCATTTTGATCAGCCGGTCTTTGCACTCCTTCGCTTGTTCACTTGATTTTTTAGAAAGATAGCCGCTAATCAAATGAATATAAGTACCAAATCCATATCGTTGGGAGATCCACCTTAATAAATCAAACGCATTAAGGCGCTTGAACGTATTAGTGGAGAGCGCTATGGCCGATGGTCGCCAACTGCGATTCTGTTCCTTTTCGGCTTTTTGAAGAAATACCTGCAACCGGCGGCTAAACTGAAAAATAACTCCCTGGAAGATCACCGCCACGCTCCGCTTATCTTGGTTATAATAATTTATTAGAAAATATAATCCTATCATTAAAGCAATAGCTACTACTGCATAAACGGCATTCATAAAAAACATCAGGCCAAAACAGGCAATAGCTCCGAAAAGCGAAATATACCACCTTGACTTAAACCTTGGCCGGTAAGAAGGGTCTGCTGCAAAATGCTGTAGAAAGGAGATCAGACATAAAGACCCATAGGTTACCATGAAGAACATAGAGATGATCTCGGCTACCATATCCAAGGCCCCCATTAGGATAAATGCCAGGGCGATGCCGATGGTAATCACCGAAGCATTATAGGGTTCTTCATTAGCTCCTCTTCCTTTAGACAACCAGCCGTTGAGTATATCATTTGGGATGACCCGGTCTCTGGCAATTGCCTGTAGGGTGCGCGGGGCTACCATCAATGATCCCAGAGCAGAAGAGATGGTTGCTGCTGCCAATCCAATTGGGATAATCAACCAGCCTTGCCAGGCAATATCTGCCATGACAAGCTTGGAGGTATCCGCCAAATCTACAGGAGAAGCAGAAGTGGTCAATTTATAAGCAATAAACACATAAATGATCATGCCAGAAATGGTGGCAGCCATAGTCCCTAGCGGAATAGACTTTCCGGGGTCTTTAAGGTCTCCCGAGAGGCCGACTCCGGCTGTCATCCCCGTAAAAGCCGGAAAAATGATGGCAAAGATGGTGAAAAAACCAACGGTCATCAACGGTCTTGCCGGGTTAGATTGGCGGGGGGGCTGGGCAGCATTCGTGAGTTCCACGGGATTGGGATTTTTTACAATAGAATCGCCCAAAGTGTATAGTGAATCCACCGTAGATGGCTTTCGCTCCTGCTTAGGAAGCTCTACTGTTCCTACGTTTTCGAATAGATCAAATTCATTATTTTGACTGTATTCGGTTTGCCCAAAGAAAAATGCCAGCATGGATATGCCCAGGGTGACTACAACGACGTAGAGTGCTTTAACCCCCAATTCCGCTCCTTTCCACAATACAATACCTGTAAGCAAGAATAGAGCGGGAATACTTACACTTTGCTTTTTTTCCATTAACCAAATGAGCCAGGCAGGAAGATTATAATGCTGAATCAGAAAATCAAAAAGGGAACTGAAGGCTTCCGCAAATGCAATAATGTAAAAAGCAACACTAATTGCTTGAGAAAGGTATAAGGCTATTCCTATCGAGGAGCCGATAACCAGGCCAAAGGAACGTGAAATAATATAGTACTCACCACCGCCCTCTACCTTTTGGTTGGTGGCAATTTCGGCAATCGCCATAGCGGTCGGGATGGTTACCATATGGCCGATAAGAACGATTGCTATTGTTCCAATAAATCCGACATTTCCTACTGCAAACCCAAACCTCAAAAACATGATCGCCCCAAGAATGGTGGAGATCGCTGTAAAAAATACCGGTGCTGTTCCAAATTTTTTCACGGCTAAATGAATTGGTCATAACGGCCTCGTTTCGTTATCGGCCATTGAAAAAAGAACAAGGTAATAAGATTCGCCATAAAGTTGGATATATTCTCAAACGAATTGGGAAAACCAGCGGCGATTGTGCTAAAAAGCCGGAATCAATGCCCCACCTATAGGTGGGGCACACTTAAAAAGGTCACTTATACCCTTTTTTCTTTGCCACCTTCTGCACCGACTCAATAATGGAATTTTGTAAATCACTAGTTGTTTCATTCATTTGCTTCTTCTTTTCTGCTTCAATAAATGTCCTCCGCTGAGCACTTAAAGCATTGATCTCTTCCTGGATTGAAGAACGTTTTTCCAACTTCTTCTCAATCTCTACTTCAAGCTCCTCTAATGATTTATCCTGCATGGGTTCCGGAAGATCTTTAGGCTTAACCTTTTTAATGACTTCCTTATCCTTTTCATAGGCATCTACCAGGTCCCATTTGGTATTCTTATAATTGGAAGAACTCTTGTAAATCGCACGATCTACTTTGTTGGCTTTACTGTATTTTGCGGCATTGACATCCTGTACTTGCTGATTGGCCTGAAATTCTGCACCTTGAGCTCCATAAGGAATGTACGTTTCATTAAGCTGGTCATTCAATTGTTCAATCTGGTCATCATAAGGAGTAGGAATATAAACGGTAGCCGCATCGTGATTGATGTTTAAGTAGGAACCTTGCGAACAAAGCGCGCCATCTTTCCATCCTGTTCGCAACCCTTCTTGATAATCTCCGCAAAAAATAGTATTCACAACAACCCCCTTTTTATTCGCCAATTGGCACGCCTGGTTGTAATGAACAGGTCCCTGAGTAAATGGCTCGTTACCCGCTATGTATATTAAGCGAAGATCTTGCTGACTGTTTGTCCATTTAAGCTCATTTAAAGAGGTTAATATTACTTGTCCGCAGTACTCATCTCCACCATTGGTGGTCAAGTCAAAAAGGTGCTTTGAAACGAGATCCATGTCAGTGGTGAATGGAATAACTTGCCTGATATAGCCATTACGCACAGACAACCCGCTATTACCGTATTCGTACAAGGCAATTTGTAGCTGAGGAGTTTTTCCATTTTGCTTGGTCCTTGAAAGTTCATTCACAATATTCCATAACTGTGATTTGGCCTGCTCGATCAGGCCGTCCATCGAATTACTGGTATCCAATAAAAGGGTTAATTGTATGATCGGCCCATTCCAATCGTCAATCATAACTGGAGTGACAGGGGTGGAAAACTTATTGACCAACAAATTTTTAAAATAGTTGAAAGATTGAACGTGTATATACGTTCCAAATAATACGACTGCTACTAAGACGGCAGCCCGGATGTAAGATGTAATTTGTCTCATGATTAGATTTTTTTTGGTTTATACCCTCAATGTCCATGAAAAAAACAGTAAAAAAAACCTGTACTTTATAACCTCCTGTCTAATAATCATGAAAAGACCATCTGACTTTATGAAACCCTCTTTTTCGCCCATTTTGTGCAAAACAGAAGTAAAAAAAGGATAGTATATTTGGGGTAGTGAGTAGTGAGTAGTGAGTAATTATGGGGAAGTGTTGGTGCAGCGCACCAAAATCTTTATAGCAAAACAGAA
>CAZHOV010000046.1:8314-19032 GCA_964534315.1 uncultured Saprospiraceae bacterium
GAATGAGTATCATTCAAAAAACACATATCATCCTAATCTTCTTGTTGTTTATAGCCTTGCCGCTCACAGCGCAGCCTACTAAGCAGCAGGAGAAAGAAGCACCCGCCAAAAAATCACGGAAGGCTGAGATCGATTATTTGGAGGAAGCCCGATCACTTAAAACTACGGACCCCAACCGCGCTATAAGACTGCTTGAAGAAGCCATTGTAACCAGTAAGCGCAAAAACAACCTGTCCCGGCAAGCAGAAGCATTTTTCTTATTGGGAAAGATCTATGAAAAGATTCAACAAACAGATCTGGCCCTCCAGCGTTATCAGCAGGTGTTGGAATTTATTTCTGAAAAGGAAAACAGAGAACTATTTGTAGACGCTTGGTTTCAAATTGGAAAATTATATACTGAGAAAAAGGAGGTACCCAAAGCCGAAGAAGCTTTAATGAGAGCAGCTAAAGCCAATAACACCCCCTTAAAAAAACGCCTGATCGAAGAAGCTTTTGCCGATCTGGAAGCAACCAAAAACAACTACCAACAAGCCATCAAACAATACGATAAACTTCAACAATACTATACAAAGAATAATGATAGCCTCGCCATCGCCCGCATCGAAGCCAAAAAATCCCAAGCGTTCCTGAATACTAAAGACCGGGGAATGGCCAAACAGTCCTATCAGAGAGCGCGAAGTAATTATCCAAAGAATAAAATGGATTACCAGGATTACCAGGTGATCGAACAAACCAATCAAATCCTTTTGGAAAGCGCCGAAGATGAAGCCGAAAAGCTGGAGCAAGGATTAGAGAATATTTCCTATCAAAAAGAAAGTGCTATCCCCAGCGAAGCTGCTATTGAAGAACAACTGCAACTCGCTGATATCTACATTGAAAGAGGCGAGATGGATGAAGCCGAAAAGTATGTTACCGCTTCCAAAAATTTGGTTGACGACAAAGTAAGCCCCGAAAAAAGCGCCAAAGTCTTTAAAAAATCTTCTGAGCTAAAACTAAAAAAGGGAGCTTATGAAGAAGCCCTGGAGGATTATCAACGCTATATTACAGAAAATGAAAAAGTACTTCAACAAAAGCAACAAGAACTCGACCAACAGGTAGCAATTTTGAAAAATCAAAAAAAGATCGACCTCCTGGTTAAAGATTTTGCGATCGAAGAAAAGGAATCACAACTATTGCAAAGTCAGATCTTTTCTCAAAAGATCATTATTGCCTTTCTTGGAATTTTACTGATCGCAGCATTGATATCGTTTTATTTCATTTGGAAAAATGTAAATGCCCGGAGACGCGCCAATCAACTGCTTTACCTCAAATCATTGAGGACTCAAATGAATCCCCACTTCATTTTTAATGCCCTCAACAGCGTGAATCACTATATCCACAAAAACGACGAACGAGCAGCCAACCGCTTCCTGTCCGACTTTTCCAAATTGATGCGCATGGTGTTAGACTATTCTCAACTCGATTTCATCACTATGGAAGAGGAACGCAATTTGCTAAAGCTATACCTCAAATTAGAACATATCCGGTTCAAAGATCGGTTTGACTATGAAATAAATGAGCCTGACAATATTGACTTCAGCGCTATCGAAATCCCGCCCATGCTCATTCAGCCATTTGTAGAAAACGCGGTATGGCATGGATTGCGTTACAAAAAAGAAAAGGGATTTCTGTCCGTCACCTTTACGAAAGAAAACAATGTGCTACAAATCGATATCAAAGACAACGGGATCGGCCGGGAAAAATCCAAGGCGCTGAAAACCCAAAATCAACAAAAATACAAGAGCACAGGCCTGCGCAATGTCAGCAAGCGTATCGACCTGATCAATAAAGTTTACCAAAAAAAATACGATCTTGAAATTAATGACCTGAAACCCGGGCAAGACGATCCCGGTACATTCGTTCGCATAAAAATACCATTTTAATGGGTTTCCAAAGATCCGGGTTTTCAGATACGATGGCAACCCTGAACCCTGAAAACCCGGAAACCTTGACAAGATGACTATAAAATCAATCATAGTAGACGACGAACAAGATAGCCGCTCTATCATAAGGGGCTATATGAAGAAGTATTGCCCTCAGGTAGATGTCAAGGCGGAGTGTGCCAATATACAAGAAGCCCAAAAAGCCATTCAACAGTTTGAGCCTGACTTGGTATTTTTAGATATCGAAATGCCTTATGGCAATGCTTTTGATTTATTGGAACAGTTAGAAAAAATTGACTTTGAAGTTATTTTCATCACAGCCTTTAGCAATTATGCTGTTCAGGCATTAAACTTAAGTGCCGCCCATTATATTCTGAAACCAATTGATATTGATGAATTAATCCTTGCCGTCGAAAAAGTGCAGGAGCGGCTACAAAAAGATGCCGACCTGAATCACGCTAAAATCCTGCTGGATAACATTTCCGGGCTGAACACGCAACAGCAAAAAGTAGTGCTTCCATTGATAGACGGCTTCAAGGTAGTGCGGCTGACAGATATCTTATACTGTGAAGCCCAGGAAAATTTCACCTGCTTTTACATGCGAGATCGTAATAAGCATATGATTTGCAGGAAACTGAAATTTTATGAAAACGCATTGAGCGAACATGGTTTTTGTCGCATACACCGGTCCCATCTGATCAATCTCGAATATGTGAAACAGTATATCAAAGGGAAAGGAGGAACGGTCGTACTGGAAGACGATACTCAACTACAGGTAGCGAATTCAAGAAAACAGGAATTTTTAAGTCGATTTAATTGATCCGATCATCCGTTTGGGTTGGTTGTTACTGATTGGAGTTGTAAATTTGAGGTATGCAAAACAAATTGAATCGCCAATTAGCAACGGTCATGTTTTCAGATATGGTCGGCTATTCCAAATTTATGGATGAAGATGAATCGAAAGCACTTAGCCTTCGAAAACAAATGGAGGGTATGTTAAAGGAATTAATCCCTAAATATGGCGGTCAGATCATTCAATATTATGGAGACGGCGCGTTAAGCACTTTCGAAAGTTCGGTAAAAGCAGTAGAATGTGCCGGTGCGTTACAGACCATTTTCAGAACAGAGCAACCTACGGTACCTGTCCGCATCGGTATCCATACCGGCGATATTGCGGTGGATGAAGAAGGGGCTTATGGCGAATCCGTAAATATTGCTTCAAGAATTGAGAGCTTTGCTGTACCGGGCTCCGTTTTCTTTTCTGCCAAGGTCTTTGACGACTTAAAAAACCACCCGGATATACAGACGATAAGACTGGGGGAATTCAATCTTAAAAATATCCAATTTCCACTTACGATCTTCGCCCTCCAATCAGATCATGTCATTGTTCCTCCTGTAGAATCACTAGAAGGGAAAGGAGAACGGTTGAGTAAATCCATTGCTGTACTTCCTTTTGTCAATATGAGCCCGGATCCTGAAAATGAATACTTTAGTGATGGTATCTCTGAAGAGATATTAAACTCATTGACCAAAGTCGATGCGCTAAGGGTTACGGCGCGGACTTCCTCTTTTGCCTACAAAGGCAGAAGCCTTGATGTCCGCAAAATCGGAAAGGAACTTGGCGTAGAGGCCGTGTTGGAGGGAAGCGTTCGTAAGGCTGGCAGTCGGGTGCGCATCACGGCTCAACTGATCGATACCGGGGAAGGATTTCACCTGTTTTCGGATACCTATGACCGTACGTTAGATGATATCTTTGCCGTCCAGGATGAAATTGCCCAGAAAATTGCCAACCAACTCCGCGAAACGTTAGGCCTGAATGAAGTCGCTCAGGGATTGGTTGATATTCCTACCCAAAACATGGAAGCCTATGAGTTTTATTTGAAAGGGACTTTCCATTGGAACACCTATACTCCGGTGGGTGCCCAGAAGGCTATCCAGTTTTTTAAGCAAGCTATTCAACTCGACCCTTCTTTTTCTAAAGCAATGGCAGAGCTTTCGTTTTGCTATTCCTTCCTCGGAGCAACAGGGCGCATGCCAACCGCTGTCGCTTTTTCTGAAGCTATGCAAAATGCGCAGGATGCCCTAAAGATCAACTCAAATGAGGTAGATGCGCTCTGCGCCCTCGGGCTGGCACAACTTTTTTTCAAATGGGACCTTGTAGCGGCCCAGAAATCATTTGATAAAGCACAACTCATTAATCCAGGTTCTCTTACCTTCTTACAAACATATGCCCTCTTTTTAAACGCCAAAGGCCAGTTTGAAGAAGCGTTAAAATTTATCCGGCAATGTATTAAGATTGATCCTTTATCCGTCATGCCCAATGTATATCTGGCAGAAGCCCTTATGCTAAATCGAAAATTTAAAGAGGGACTCATTCAAGTAGACAAAACCCTGGAAATGTTTCCTAACTATATCTTTGCTGTTTTAGTTAAGGTCTTTATATATATCCAATTGGAAGAATATGAGAAAGCCCTCTCTGTCGTTGATGCTGTAGACTTGCCCCTGGAAGCAAAAGTGAAAGAACTCCTGCCTGTGAAAGGCTACATTCTCAGCTTGATGGATCGCAAAGAAGAAAGCCGGGCTATTTTAAGCACCTTGAGCAGTATTCAAGAACAGCAACCTGAATCACTATTTTTCGAAATGTCTATGGTTTATTATGGACTTGGAGATATAGAAGGCTGTTTCAATTGCCTTTTCCAGGCTGCTGACCAAAGAGTAGGCGGCCTGATTTTTATGTTGCACAATCCGAATTGGCGTGCATTAAAAGAATACCCCCAATATGAAGAGTTGATAAGGCGCATGAATGTGAAGGAATAATTTATTACACAAATAACTCCTCCTTTGAATGTCCTTTGATGCTCCTGCGACTAAAGAAATAGTGGATCAATAGTCCGATCCCCCAAGCAACTGCCTGAACGAAAAGCCCTTCAAGTGCCGGTTCATACCAACCCAGGATCAGAACAAGTGCAATGAACTGAATGATATTTACAATAATATAAGTGAGAAGATGGTATAAAAACCCAATATCTTGACGTGTTTTCCGAATTGGATCTTTCACCCCATTAAAGTAACCTGCCGCAAACATCCCTACACCATAACCGATCGCCATAGGCCAAATCTTTGCATACTGCGCCGTAGCAATCCAGGTAAATAAGAAATAGGAAAAAAGACTAGTTAAGATAATTGCGGTGAAGGCAAATTGCGTTGATTGTTTTGTCAATTGTATCATACTATTTTTTATTTTTTTTTAGGCAATGCTCTACAATCGGTATCTATAGAGGATTCGCCGTTTGATGATTAATTAATTGAACTATTTTTTCGTTGTAAAACAACTTGATGTTCCGGTCAATAAACCGTTTAAGTAGTACCTTCCCTAAAGGCGTAAGGAAATAATACTTCCGCTCCGGCCCTTTATGTCCGGGACGCATCTCATAATCGACCAACTCCACTTCGTAAAACTTCCGGAGCGCCCGGTAAAGACTCTGATCTTTGCAGGTCATCGCCCCGTCCGTCAACTGGTCGATCCGTTCTTTTATCTCCTCCTGAAATAGTGATTGCTCCTTTAAGGAAAGCATGATCCAAAAGGTGAGTTGCCCCTTCTTATAGGTCTCCTCCCAGTTGACCAGAAGTTTTTCTAAATACTTTTCATCATTCATGTCTTCTTGTATTATTCATGTTGTATAATACAAGTATAACAAAAATGAAGTGGAATGTCAAGTATTTAAGAGAGAAATCTAAAAAAAATGAGTCATTCCGACACTAATCTGAATAACTCATTTCATTGATAACCAATATATTTATAGCTAATTACAAATGTTCTCGCTGTATTTCCTTTTCCCCTTTTTCCTTGTTCCTCTTCTAACAGGATAGGCCGCAGATTTTACGGATTTAAAGGATACCCGCGGATATTCTTCTCTGATTTTCCATCTTTCTTACTTTCTTACTTTCCCTCTTTCCCACTTTCCTATTCCTCCGCTTGGGCTCGAATATAGTTTTGGTAGTGGACGTTTGGATCGACGGTGTAGCGGTCTCGCAACAGTTGAATATCCTGTTCGGTGTAGCCAAATTTTTCTTTCAGGTAGGGCTCTATGCCGCCATATTCTTTATCGATCACCTCAAACATAGCGTCGAAATATTCATCTTGCACTTCAAAAGCATAAAGCAGGGTTTCATTATCAATCCCTAGTAATCGGGCCTTTTTCATACCGCTGCGGTTGGCCGGGTAGCGATAGTAATTGGAAAGTAGGTAATCGTCGCGAATGACTTCTTTTTCCACACCAAGAGCTGCAAGGAGTAGGCCAGAAAGCAGGCCGGTCCGGTCTTTTCCTCCGGAACAGTGATATACCAATGGCACTTCATTTCCTTCTTTCAGCATATCCATGACCGGTTTGAAATCCAGGGCTACGCTATCGGCCATCATATGCATGAGGTTGGTAAAGTAGACCTTGGCTTTTTCGCCCTTGAGTTCTCCACCCAGAATCTTTTTCTTTAAGGCTTTATAGGTTGCTCCTTCGGCGTCACCGATCGGGAATCGATAGTAGTCTACACCATCTGGGAGCTTATTGGGGTCTTTTTTGACTTCGATATCATTTCGAAGGTCGCAGACGGCTTCGATGCCCAGGTTATCAAAGTACTCGACATCCTTTTTAGACAGATCTGAAAATTTACTAGAGCGATAGATCTTGCCCCATTCCACGATGCGTCCGTCTTTTGTAGGAAGACCTCCCAGGTCTCGGAAGTTGGGTGTTCCTTTCAATGGAATTTTACGCTCCGAGCTAATAGTGACGTCACCATTTGCTGAAACAATGCCAAAAAATACCCGCTGGTTTTCTTCATAAGCAGGCAAAGCTAAAGCGGTGCCTTCCGTTTCCGCCACCGGCTGCGTCCAGTCGATATTATCAGGCGAGCCAATACCTTTATAGATCTCATAGTGCCCGGGTGCTTCGAACTCTAGGTTATAGCCACCTTTGACCTCCCGCTCTATCGCCACCTCTTCTTCTAATGGTCGCTCCGGCATGATTAAATATTTATCTACCCCACAACTTACACAACTTAGAAGCAGGATGGAAAGCATAAAGGTCAAAGCAAAAAATTTGAATACGTTCATAAATAGTTGGTTCTGATTTTTGGATTATAATTCAATTTATTCTAAAATATACCGTTCTGAATTTCTTCGTGCTGAAACGAAAAAATCGCTTATCCTAGTATAGAACAACTCCCTCCTCCCCTTTTGTTACGTAATTTTTACAAACAGATGTTCCGGGGCGGACATTCTACCAGATTACTTTTATTCTATTGCTGTAAAATAGGGTAATACGGGCTAGTCTACCATATTATAAGAGTGGGAGAGAAGGAAAACTCAACGGTTAATCTATAACAATAACTGAAAATTTAGGGAAAGGGTTCCTGTGAAACTATAGTATAATATTGATATTTTTTTCCTACCATTAAAGGGATTTTTAGTAACTTTCGAAAGCAAATTCAATCTAAAATATCTTTTCACATGCACCGCAGAACTTTCATTGAATTCCTCGGCAAAGGAACCATCGCAGTCTCTATTTCTCCACTGCTATTAAACGCTTGCAAACGTCCGGTTGCTGAAGGCTCAAAGGCCAAAGTCCTCTTCACGAGCATCGATCCGAGCCACGCTGATGATCTGGTTCTGGCCGACGGCTTCAACTATGAAGTTCTAGTTGGATGGAAAGACGCTATCGCCGAACAAACCTTCTTTGGATTTAATAATGACTACACCGCCTTTATCCCCACCAATGAAAGTATGAGCGAAGGCGTACTATGGGTGAATCACGAATACATCAATGAACTATTTGTCTCTGGTTATCTGCGTGGCGATGAAAAAACGAAAGCACAAGTCGAAAAAGAACAATACAACATTGGCGGCTCCATTCTAAAAATCAGAAAAAAAGAGAATGGCCAATGGGAAGTGGTAAAAAATGATCCCATCAATAAACGTATTAACGGGCAAACCAAAATTCCGTTCAACTGGGATGAACCCATTATGGGGCAAGACCATGCCATCGGTACGCTGGCCAATTGCTCCGGAGGCGTCACCCCTTGGGGTACGATCTTAACCTGTGAAGAAAATTACGATGGCTTCTACGGTGAACGAAACCATGAAACCGGTGAAATCGAAACCGATAAATACTATGTCCAGTGGCGTAAGTTTTTCGACTATCCGCCTGAGCACTATGGTTGGGTAGTAGAGATTGATCCTAAAACCGGAGAAGCTCAAAAACATATCGCCCTCGGTCGCTGCGCTCATGAATGTGCTACCGTCCAAGAACTAGAAGATGGAAGAGTTGTGGTCTATACCAGCGATGATGCAAACGATGAATGCTTTTATAAATTTATTTCTTCCAAACCGGGGTCCCTGAAAGAAGGTAAATTGTATGTTGCCAATTTGGAAGCCGGAAAGTGGGAATCCTTAGCCTACGAAGAGCAACCAGTTCTTCAAGAGCAATTTGCCAATCAAACGGAAGTATTGATTCGTCTTCGTGAAGCAGCTAAGTTAGTTGGAGGCACCCAATTGGATCGCCCGGAAGATATTGATATTGACCCGATCAGCGGACATGTTCTCGTTGCCCTTACCAATAACAAACCAAAAGGCAACTACTTTGGCTCTATTCTAAAGATCATGGAAGATAACGACCAGCACGACAGCCTGACCTTTAAGCACGAAACCTTCCTGGCCGGTGGTGAAGAAACAGGCTTCGCCTGCCCTGACAATATGGCTTTCGATACCTTTGGAAATCTTTGGTTTACCTCCGATATTTCAGGCAGCGCTATCGGGAAGCCACCTTACGAAGCTTTTAAGAATAACGGATTATTTGTAGTGCCTCGGTCGGGTGAGCAGGCAGGCAAAGTGCTTCAGGTGGCCAGCGCTCCTAACGATGCCGAACTTACCGGCCCCTTCTTCGCTCCTGATGGAAAGACATTATTCTTAAGCGTGCAACATCCTGGCGAGCAATCTGAATCGTTGGAGGCACTAACCAGCAATTGGCCCGATGGTGGAGACGCCGTTCCAAGGCCGAGTGTCGTAGCGATACAGGGAGAAGCGTTGAAACAAATACAAGGGATTCTGTAATCTATCGACGAACTAGGCGGAAAAGTCATTACTAAAATTAAAACCACCGGCGACCTTGGTATTGAGGTTTCATTAGGTAAAGTTTAATTGCTCCTTATGTCTATTACCTGCTGCTTTTTCTCACTGAATTCATTACTTTTGTGACATCTTTTAGGTGATCAGATTCTATTTTCACCTAATTACGTTTATTTCCTTGTGGGTAATGAGTAGCTGATGCATCAACTGAACCGAAAAAAGTACGCGAAGAGTCTTCGAATATTTAGAAAAATCCACCACACGGCCGGTGTTTATTTATTTATCTTGTTTGTGTTTATCTCCATTACCGGCATCTTTCTGGGATGGAAAAAACATAGTGGGGGGTACATCCTTCCTGCCACTCAAAAAGGCCTTTCCAGCAATCCTGCCGATTGGCTACCTGTAGATAGCTTAACTCAAAGAGCCCAACTTATTTTTCGGGATTCTGTTTCCGCTTCACTTGATCCAGCTATTAACCGGATTGACTTCCGTCCTTCCAAAGGCATTGCCAAATTTCTCTTTAAAAAGCACTTTTGGGAAATTCAATTAGATGTCACTTCAGGCGAAGTCTTATCTATTGGTCAACGCCATTCCGATTGGTTGGAGAATGTACACGATGGTTCTATCCTGGACAACTGGTTGGGTATAAAGGGCGGCTGGATTAAACTCGCATTTACTTCTGTCTCCGGGTTAACCTTACTGACGTTTACCATAACAGGCTTTTGGCTTTGGTATGGCCCCTGGAGGATGCGCCGTAATCGGGAGAAGTGGCGGCGGCAGGTTGAGCAGGAGACGGCATAGACTCCGTAGCTACTGCTCTTTCAACCGCTCATAATGACTGCGATGCTTAATGGCATCTCCCAGCACACACAAGCCTGAGTTGAATACGATTAAAGCTATTGTTCCATAAGCTATCCAATCCAGGGTTGCTGCGCCTCCATATTTAAGCATAGCAGCTTCAGCAATCAAACAGGCTCCAAAGCCGATGATGACTAGACCTAACGGTGCTTTGATCAGCCATTGGCGGTATTGGTGGGCGGTATTGTTCGTTTTTGAAGGCATTTCACTCCTCTTCTTCTTTACTTTGCAACTCTTCTTGTATCGCAAGTACAAATTCTTCCGTTGTTTCAGTTACTAACGCAATCTGATTGATTGTTAGGCTTCCCAAGGCAAGTAAATTTTTTATCAAATTTACTTTTTCCTTTTCCATCCCTTTTGCCATTCCCTGTTCTAATCCCTGCTCTATTCCTTGTTCTAATCCTTGTTCTATTCCTTTTAAGAATAGTTCATCTTTCTGAATATCATAGGTTATCGGCATAGTATTAATAGTTTTTATTGTTATATCTTGTAATTTACGTAGTCTTGACAATATATTCAACTGTCGAACATATTTCTGAAGTTCCAATTCGCCCATCGGTTTTGAATGAACTATCTCAAACCCCAAAAGCTTCTTTGCCAGCGGCAGCAAGATTTCCTCCAAATTTTCCTTTATGATTTTATCAAATGATTT
Source organism: uncultured Saprospiraceae bacterium (assembly GCA_964534315.1). Lineage (GTDB taxonomy): Bacteria > Bacteroidota > Bacteroidia > Chitinophagales > Saprospiraceae > CAZHOV01. The sequence goes on from CAZHOV010000046.1 coordinate 18,864, forward strand.
TGATTCCATTTAGTCAATTTTCTGATCATCAGCTTACAATAATTCAAATTTAAAAATATTTATTTTAAATAATAAATTTAAATACAAAATGTTTTAAATTTACACTCCCCCTAGTCAGGGTATCAGGGTATCAGGGTATCAGGGTATCAGGGTATCAGGGTATCAGGGT
>CAZHOV010000046.1:19132-27343 GCA_964534315.1 uncultured Saprospiraceae bacterium
TCAGGGTATCAGGGTATCAGGGTATCAGGGTATCAGGGTATCAGGGTATCAGGGTATCAGGGTGTCAGGGTATCAGGGTATCAGGGTATCAGGGTATCAGGGTTACTGGGTGTAACAAAGACCCTTATATCCTTTTTCATCTAGACGCCTAGACACCCGGAAACCTAGACACCTGGATACCTGGATACCTGGATACCTGGATACCTAGACACCTGGAAACCTAGAAACCTAGACACCTAGACACCTGGATACCTGGAAACCTAGATACCTGGATACCCGGACTAAATACGATTAACCATGTTCAACCGTGCGATACTACATCTAGATCTCGACGCCTTCTTCGCTTCCGTAGAGTGTCTGCAAAATAGCTCACTGCAAGGGCGACCTGTCATTATTGGCGGGAGCAGTCAGCGAGGGGTGGTCGCATCCTGCTCTTATGAAGCCAGAAGGTTTGGAGTACGCTCTGCTATGCCTATGAAAATGGCCCTTCGCTTATGCCCCGATGCAATCATCCTGAAAGGCGATATGGATACGTACTCCCGTTATTCTAATCTGATCACCGAAATTATCACAGAAGAGGCCCCGATTTTTGAAAAAGCCAGTATCGATGAGTTTTACCTGGACCTCACAGGTATGGACCAACACTTTGGCTGCTGGAAATGGTCCGCAGAATTGCGCCAGAAAATCATTAAAGAGAGTGGATTGCCTATATCTGTAGGATTATCGATCAATAAACTGGTTTCTAAAATAGGTACGGGAGAAGCCAAACCCAATGGCGCCAAATTAGTCGAATCGGGAACGGAAAAGCACTTTCTGGCCCCCCTTCCGGTAGCTAAAATTCCCTCCGTAGGAAAGATCACCTCCAAAAAACTATCCTTCATGGGCGTACGCACGATCAAGGTGCTGGCCGAGATACCTCCCAAACTCTTACAACGCGAATTTGGCAAACAAGGCATCTCCCTCTGGCGTAAAGCCAATGCCATAGATGAAACCCCGGTCGTCCCCTACGACGAGCGCAAATCCATCTCTACTGAACGCACTTTTCAGGTAGATACCATTGACATACGCGCCCTTAAAGACCGCCTCACCAGCATGGTCATGGAGCTGGCTTTCGAACTGCGCCAAAGCCAAAAACTCACTTCCTGCATCACCGTCAAGATACGCTACACTGATTTCAATACCTATACCCAGCAACAACGAATTCCTTACACTTCTAATGATAAAATACTTATTCAACATGCACATGACTTATTTGAAAAACTATACCAACGCCGACAGCTCATTCGCCTCATCGGCGTCAAATTCAGCCGACTGGTACACGGCAACTACCAAGTCAATCTATTTGACGATACCATCAAAGAAGTCAATCTCCTGCAAGCTATGGACCACATCCGAAAACGGTTTGGGAAAGACGCGATTAAGAGAGGATCGACTATGGAGTCTTGAGTCTTGGGTCTTGGGTTGAATTTCAAAATATCAAAGTACCTGGATTATTCATTGTTCATTGCTAATTGTTAATCGTGTTTCTCAACTGCCATACCTACTACAGCCTTCGCTACGGCACCCTGTCGCCGGAGCAGCTTGTGGATGAAGCCCGCAAGATGGATGTGGAGGCATTGGTATTGACAGACATTAATAATACGTCTTGTACATTCGAGTTTGTAAATAGATGTAAAAAGGCGGGAATCAAACCCATTGTAGGGCTGGAATTTCGCGAAGACAATCAACTGCTCTATATCGGTATTGCCCAAAACGAAGAAGGCTTTCGGGAACTCAATCAGTTACTTACCCATTGCTCGCTGAATGGGAAAAAGCTTCCGGAAATTCCCCCTCCCATGCAGAATGCCCATATCATTTACCCTACTCTCATCAAACCGATCAAGCAATTTGCAAAGAACGAATGGCTGGGCATCCGCCCCGATCAGGTTAACGACTTGTTTTTTTCTCCCCTTCGTCACCAGCAACACAAACTGGTCATCTGGCAACCAGTCACTTTCGCCAATGATGATGGCTTCAACGTACACCAACTACTGCGAGCCATTGATCTAAACATACTGATCAGTCAACTCACCCGACAGGATATCGCACAGAAGAATGAGCGCTTTATGGCATCTGTACAACTCCAAAAGCTATTTGAATCATTCCCCAAGATCATAAAAAACACAGAACAGCTGCTTACGTCTTGCTCTATCGACTTAGATCCCGGCCTCCACCATAACCGGCGCACCTTTACCGGCGACAAAGAAGGGGATTATATCTTACTCGAAAAGCTGGCCGTTAACGGCTGTAAGAAAAGATATGGCATACAGCACAAAGCAGCTATGGAACGTGTTAAAAAAGAATTGAACGTCATCAAAAATCAGGACTTCTGCTCTTATTTTCTCATCACCTGGGATATTGTCCGCTATGCTCAAATCTCTGGTTATCAACATGTAGGCCGCGGCAGCGGAGCCAACTCCATCGTCGCTTTTTGCCTGGGTATCACCGACGTAGATCCACTGGAGCTGGATCTCTATTTCGAACGATTTATCAACCCCTACCGCAGTTCTCCCCCCGATTTTGATATTGATTTTTCATGGGATGAGCGTGACGATGTGCTCGATTATATCCTCAAACGTTACGGACAAGAATACACCGGGCTACTTGCCACCTACAGCACCTTTAAAGGCAGCTCCATTATTCGCGAATTGGGAAAGGTATTCGGTCTTCCTAAAGAAGAAATCGACCTCATAGTCAACCATCCGGAAAGTGCCCACAAGCACCACCAGCTAGCCACAAAAATACTGCGGTATGGAAAATTGATGGAAGGATTCCCTAATTACCTTTCCATCCATGCCGGAGGCGTCGTCATTTCTGACAAACCCATCAACTACTACACTGCCTTGCAACTCATGCCCAAGGGATTTCCTATCACACACTTCGACATGTATCACGGCGAAGATATCGGCTTTCACAAATACGACGTACTTAGCCAAAGGGGGTTGGGGCATATCAAAGATGCGGTGGAATTGATCAAGCGCAACCAGGGCAGAGCAGTAGATATCCATGCGATCGATGCCATAAAAGAAGATCCTAAAGTAAAAAGACAACTGCGCTCCGGGCATTGCATCGGCTGTTTTTATATCGAAAGTCCGGCTATGCGAGGGCTTCTCAACAAACTCCGCTGCGACAACTATGTACATTTGGTTGCAGCCAGCTCGATCATCCGTCCGGGAGTAGCCAAGTCAGGAATGATGCGGGAATATATCCAACGGTTCCATACGCCTCATGCTTTCCACTACCTCCATGAAACGTTTAAAGAGCATCTGGGCGAAACGTTCGGGATCATGGTGTACCAGGAAGATGTTATGAAAATTCTACACCATTTTGCAGGATTAGACCTGGACGAAAGCGACGTGTTAAGGCGTATTATGACCGGTAAAAAATATAAATCTGACACTTTTGAGCAACTCAGACAGAAATACTTTAACAATTGCAAAGAAAGAGGCTACCCTCAAAAGCTCATCCAGGAAGTATGGCGCCAGATCGAAAGCTTTAGCGGCTACTCTTTTTGCAAGGCGCACTCGGCCAGCTTTGCCGTAGAGAGCTTTCAAAGCCTCTACCTCAAAGCCTATTTCCCGCTGGAATTTATGGTAGCCGTGATCAATAATTTCGGGGGCTTTTACCGTACAGAATATTACGTCCACGAAGCCCGCATGCAGGGCGCTACCGTTCATGCCCCTTGTGTCAATAAAAGTTTTTACCTGACCAACATCGAAGATAGGGATATCTACATCGGCTTCATCCACCTGAATCAGATGGAGCAAAAAGTAGCCCGGCAAATTGTACATCAGCGGGCCATCGGAGGAGATTTCAAAAATCTGGAAGACTTCGTTAGTCGTGTTCATATCACCCCTGACCAGTTGGAAATCCTGATTCGTATCGGTGCTTTCCGTTTTACCGGCAAAAATAAATACGAGCTGATGTGGGAAAAGAATGCCGTTTTTAATCCCAAAGAACGCTTCAATGCCAGTCTCTCTTTATTTGAAGATACCACAGAACAATACGAACTTCCCGACCTGAAAGAAGGCCTCTACGACCAGGCATTTGATGAGCTAGAGCTGCTGGGCTTTGTCCTTTCTTCCCCATTTGATTTATTGGCTCGAAAAGAGTTGAAAGAATGCATCCATGCAGCACAACTCAAAGCTTATGTGGGACGTACCGTAACTATTTTGGGGTACTACGTTTGCTGCAAAACCGTCCGTACCGTCAATAAAAAACTGATGTATTTCGGTACCTGGCTTGACCAGCAAGGCCATTACTTCGATACCACCCACTTTCCGAATGTCCTCCAAAAAGCAGCGTTTAAAGGGAAAGGCATCTACAAGATCAAAGGGAAAGTGGTAGAAGATTTTGGATTCCCCAGCATCGAAGCCATCGAAATGGAAATGCTGCCCCTGGTCAAAGATGAGCGATTTGAAAACCGGTAAGAAGAGGGGGAACGGTTTAGCGGTGTAGCGGTACAGCGGTACAAGGGGGCAAGGGTGCAAAGGTATAGCGGTACAAAGGTGCAAGGGTACATAGGGTGCAAAGGTATAGCGGTACAAAGGTGCATAGGGTACATAGGGGGCAAAGGTATAGCGGTACAAAGGTGCATAGGGTACAAGGAGCATAAATTTAGGTGAGTTGGCTTTGTCTCGATACCTCAATAATGTTGGTCTGGAGACCAATGCGAATTATAATGAACTATCCCAAAAAAAAGCGAGCATTGACCTGAAAAAACAATTCCTATCACAACCTGTTTAGTTCGGGTGATGAAAATTTCCTATATTTAGGGCAACAAAAACAAACACACTCAACAAACAGACAGACATGCAAACCCTGACTAGAACAATGTTCTTTGTTCTGGCATTACTTATTTATAGTGCCGGACAATTGAACGCCCAATGTTTATCCATTCCAATACCTTTTGAAGAGCGCGTCGAACAAAGCGAGCTCATCGTTGAAGGAAAAGTCATTAGCCAACGTTGCTTTTGGGGAGTGACGTATTCGCTTATTTTTACAGCCAACGAAATTGAAGTTTATAAAATATTTAAAGGAAACCTGGAAGCAGAAACAGTAGAAGTGGTTACTTATGGAGGAGTGATAGGCGATCAGGCATTGGCGGTGCATCCCTCCCTGAAACTGCAGCCGGATAATACCGGAATATTTTTAATACAACAAAATAAGGGAAGCCGAATAGCTTCCGGACTGACACCTGTTTGGAAATCCACGGAAGTACAAGGCGGCTTTATTAAATATAACGAGCGAACAGGTCAACCATACGATCCTTACGGTCAATCCTTTTCTTCCAAAGAAGACTTATACCAACAATTGGAAAATCTGGTTGGAAAACCATCCAAAAAGCTCAAAACACCAACAGCACCTCCTAGCTCCGTTAATTTCTTACCCCCTTCCATCACCTCCTTTTCGCCTGACTCGGTAAGAGGGGGTACCTCTGAAACGTTGACAATCAACGGAAGCGGTTTTGGCTCTACGGCAGGAACAATCTTCTTTCCGAATGCAGATAATAGTGGAAATACATATGTAGGCACTCCTTCCAGTCAGATCATTTCCTGGAATGACAATACTATTGTAACGGAAGTTCCGGATGGAGGAGGAACCGGCGCTTTTTTTGTACAGGACAACGGGGGAGCACAATCTAACCTAAGCCCGACAGACTTGATCGTGCCCTACAGTATTATAAATGTAAATACGTCCCCTCCGGAAGAAGCTAAACTAATTGATGATATGGCTGACGGAGATGGTGGATATGGGTTTAATTACATTGATAATACGGCTAATAACGGGGTAGACATTACTGCTATACCAGATGCGGTAGCTGCTCTGGAAAGAGCGGTAAACACCTGGAATACAGGCACCGGATTGCCCTATTATGTGGGAACACAATGCGGAACAACCAGTATACAAATACCTGATGATGACGGAATAAACATAATGGGTTTCGATAGCGATGCCTATGATCTTGGTGTAGAGCGGGGTATGAGTGTCATCGGAGTAGCTTTCTCATATTTCTTGAAGTGCGGCCCTACGGGATGGGAGATTTTAGATATGGATGTACTTTTCCGAAGAGATGGGGAAGTATTAACTCCAGGTGGCTTCATCCTCAACTGGGAATATGGTCCGGGAAGCCCTTCTCTTCAAGAAATAGACTTCGAAACCGTCGCACTCCATGAAATAGGCCATAATGAACAGCTCGGTCATATTATTAATTCTAACGGCCTGATGCACGCTTCCGTATTCGTTGGATCTACGAACCGAACACTGGGCCAGGCAGATGATATAGCGGGAGGTAATTATGTTATTTCCAATAACTGTACAGGATACAATCCTCCGATTGTTAATTGTACCGGCGTTCCAGAACTGCTTCTTTCCCGCCAATGCGTCCCCTACAACTCCAACACCAACTGCTTTAACCTCATGATCCTCCCTGTCGAGTTAGCCCTCTTTGATGCAACCCTCCAAAATGAACAAGTCGACCTTTATTGGGCTACTCAAACAGAGCGAAGTAATGCCTATTTCACTATCGAGCGCTCTGCAGATGCGCAAAACTTTACCGAAATCGCCCGACTACCAGGAGCGGGGACTTCTGAGGAACCTCAGGAATATTTCACCGTAGATCCCAACCCGCAAATCGGTACCAACTATTACCGTCTAGTCCAATACGATCTGGACGGCCACTTCGAATATTTGGGTACCCGCGCCGTAGAATACAACTGGGAAAGTAGCTTCACTATCGTCGGCAACCCGGTCCGGGATCAGCTAAACCTAAAAATACAACTGCCCCAGCAACAACAGCAACTGATTATGGAAATCTATTCCGCCTCCGGAACAAATGTCCTCCGGGAAACCCTTCAAACCTCCGGCGGATATTTTGACCATCAACTGCCAGTAAAGCATCTACAGCGAGGCGTGTATTTTTTAAAAATAGGTAATAAACAGATGTTCAGAACACTGCGGTTTGTTAAATAGTGGTGTGCAGGGATTTTTGCGTTTTTTTTGAAAATGGGAAGACAGCAATTAAGGCTTATCGGTTTTGAGGGAGATTTGATCTGAATTTTTTGATCATAGCAGGGTAATATAGGTTCTTATAGTAAAGAAAACATTTACTAACCATTTCTTTCACTTATGTTTTTACGTAAAATCTTTGCTTCCGAAAACAAACTTACCTGGGTATTCATCGACCTCTTGATTGTGATCATTGGGGTATTTTGCGCCTATGAGATCCAAAATTATGCAGAAACTCAAAAGGTGAATAAAGAAAAGGATAAGGTATTATCTGCACTCAAATACGAACTGGAGGTGTTTCGGTATATCATGCATGAAACACATTTGGGGATGAAAGGGAAAGTAGAGAAACTGAGAGAAATAGATTCAAGGGAGCGTTATACCATTTCTCTGGATTATCGATTTATCGAGCCTCAATATGATTATCAAACGATTGAATATGCCTTAAACCTCCAAAATTCCGAGATCGTCGATTTTGAATTGTACGATGTTTTACAATCGTTGTTTGTAGAGGTCAAAAAAATTGAACATGTAGAACAGTTGTTAACGGAAACTGCCAGAAAATATAGATCCCTCCCCAAAAATCTGGATCCAAAATCTGCCGAATATCAACTGATCTTTACTGAAAATCGAGATCACTTCAAACGTTTTATCGTACTCATCAACGACCGGGCAGAAATCTCCGCCCGAATTTCAGCCGCTTCAACTAATGCACTATCACTCATCAATGATCGACTGGGCCTCAAAAAGGTCAAAGCCATCGAAGAGGAATTGATCAAAAATAACCTTGATCTTGTGGAAAACGAGCAAGAAGCGGTCGACGTGCTTAGAGACTATTTCCCCAGTTTTTCGGAGGAAGAGATACGGGAGATTTATAGGGAAGCGGAGGCATCAAATGAGTGAGGTAGAGTAAAAAGTTGAAAGTTGAAAGTTGAAAGTAGGAAAGTGGAAAGGAGTGGGTATTTGCTCTTAGCTCGTAGGTGTAAGGAAAGAAGAATATCGTTAAGTCTGGCCGTCTCCTCCAGACTGCTCTTGTCGTCTGGTCCTGGGGGGCGTTGCCACCTAGTTAGGGGGATGTCAGTCCTTCAGACTGATCTGGTCCTCCGGTCCTCTTGTCGTCTGGTCCTGGGGGGCGTTGCCACCTAGTTAGGGGGATGTCAGTCC
>CAZHOV010000046.1:27443-28947 GCA_964534315.1 uncultured Saprospiraceae bacterium
TTCAGACTGATCTGGTCCTCCGGTCCTTCAGCCCTGGCAATACCACTATACCCTTGCACCGTTGTACCCTTGCACCGTTGTACGGTTCCTCTGATCATTATCATTCCCATCACTGACAAATCTCATTTAACGCCCTTTCCAAACACTCTATTTTAGGCCTACAGTTTTTCGAACGATCAGAAAAACGATTCTTCACTAAAATCGAGTAACCATGCCAACAGTAGATGCTGACACCTTACTAAATGAAGCTACGCAATTATTACAAACCGCTGACGATGAGTTGAATCGTTCTGAAGAAGATGTCATCTCCTTTCTGGTTTGTTTTAATTCTCGCCAAGCTATTATCAATGCAATGTCTGCTTTTCTAATGAGAAATAATATCGAGCCGCAAAAACCCATCACCATGGAAGGGCTCCTAAAGCAATGCGCTGAAGAAGACGGACGCTTCCAAGACGTTGATATGTCTGAGATCAATTGCAAGCATGAAGAAGATAGTGAAGAGTATTGCCTTTCTGTCGGCAAGGTCAATTCTTGTTATAATATTGCTAAGATCATCCATGGCATTGTCTCCAACAGGGCTCCTGGTTTCTAACTAACTACTAACTACTAACTACTAACTACTAACTACATAAATCCCTATCACAATATTAAGTTCTCATGGCTAACAAAAATAAAACCTTCAAATATCCTGGCATTCGAGTAGCGATGGATGGCAATACAGCTGCTATCATGTGCGAACGAGAATCTTCTGATGCTGCCGGTGCCTATCCGATTACGCCTTCCACCCAAATGGGTGAGTTTTGGGCAGATGCAGCTGCTAAAGGACATCTGAATATTTCGGATCGTCCTCTAATTTTTATTGAACCGGAAGGCGAACACGCCGCAGCAGCAGTTACCGCCGGTCTTTCCATGACAGGTCTCCGAGCTGCTAATTTCTCCTCTGGCCAGGGTATTGCCTATATGCATGAATCCCTTTATGCTGCAGTGGGTAAACGATTGACCTACATACTTAATATTGGCTCCAGAGCCATGACCAAGTCTACCCTGAATGTCCATGCCGGACACGATGACTATCATGCTATCGATGATACGGGGTTCTTTCAACTGTTCGCAAATAAAGCACAACACGTAGCGGACTTGAATATCATTGCACATAAAATTGCAGAACTGGCTTTAACCCCCGGCGCTATTGCCCAAGACGGGTTTCTCACCACTCACCTGATTGAGTCTATGCTCCTTCCTGAGCGAGATTTGATTAAAGAGTTTCTTGGCCGGCCTGATGATATTATTCCGACCCCTACCCCTGCACAACGCATTATCTACGGCGATACGCGCCGACGCATCCCTGAACTCTGGGATGTCGATAATCCGGTAATGGCCGGTATCGTGCAAAATCAAGATTCCTACATGCAAAGTGTGGCGGCTCAGCGACCGTTCTTCTTTGATCATATCCAGGAAATTGCCGATCAGGCCTTCAATGATTTTTATGAACTGACCGGCCGTC
>CAZHOV010000046.1:28957-33271 GCA_964534315.1 uncultured Saprospiraceae bacterium
AATATAGCCGGGTGATGAGCTACCGAGCCGATGATGCGGATTATCTAATTCTTGGGCAAGGTAGTGTCATCCCAAGTGCAGAGGTGGTCGTTGATTATATTAGAAAAACCAGAGGCATTAAAGTAGGGGTCGTTGATCTGGTGATGTTCCGTCCTTTCCCGGGTGATCTGCTTGGTAAGGTACTTAAAGGGAAGAAGGCTGTAACGATCCTTGAACGGCTTGATCAACCATTGGCTACAGATCTGCCCATAGCCAGAGAAACAAGGGCTACCCTAACTAAATGCCTTGAAAATGGGCTTTATAAAAAGGATAAGCCCTATCCGGAATTAGAAAGTTATAAACCCGGCGATATGCCAGCTATCTACTCTGGCTCGTTTGGAATGGGTAGCCGGGATTTACAGCCGGAGGGATTGATCGGAGCGATCGAAAATATGATACCGGATGGAGCCCATAAAAAACAATTTTACCTTTCCATCGACTTCATCCGCGATGTGCCTTACACCCCCAAACAGCGGGAATACCAGGAAAGCATTCAGGAAGCGTATCCTAAAGTAAAAGAATTATCGATCAGAGGGTCTGAAAATCCGAATCTCATGCCAAAAGATGCGGTAACGGTCCGTTTCCACTCGATTGGTGGATGGGGAGCGATTACTACGGGTAAAAACCTGGCCATGACCCTCTTCGACCTCCTCGGATTTGACATTAAGGCTAACCCAAAATATGGCTCGGAGAAAAAAGGTCAACCTACAACTTATTATCTTTCTGCAGCCCCGGAGCCCATCCGTATCAACTGCGAGTATTTCTTCGTAGATGTGGTACTTTCTCCTGACCCTAATGTGTTTAAACACACCAATGCATTAGCTGGTCTGAAAAAAGGCGGTGTGTTTATCATTCAAAGCGATAAAAAGAAAGAAGAAGAAATCTGGGCGGAAATTCCAAAAGCGTATCAGAAAATCATTATTGATAATGACATTCATTTATTTGCTATTGATGGATTCCAGATCGCCAGAGATGAAGCCACAGATCCCGAATTACAGCTAAGAATGCAAGGGATCGCCTTCCAGGGTGCTTTCTTTGCTGCTTCTCCAATTATGCAGAAGGCTGGACTTTCTGAAGCCACCCTATTAAAAGCTATTGAAGATCAGTTACAAAAAAAGTTTGGCTCTAAAGGGCAGCGAGTCGTGGATGATAATATGCGGGTAGTAAAACGTGGGTTTGATGAGGTTATTGAAGTCAAAAATAAAGTGTTGGGAGCCGGCCATGAAGAAAAAGAAAACGGAAAGGCACCTATGCCGATTCCATACATGCTCAAAGATATTCCGCAAAGTAAGTCAAGAATGAGCGATATTCATCGCTTCTGGGAACAAACCGGAAACTTCTATCAGCGCGGTATGGGCAACGACAATATCACTGATCCATTCATCGGATTAAGTGTGATGCCTGCGGCCTCTTCCCTTTTCAGAGATATGACAGGTATTCGCTTCGAACACCCTGAATGGATACCTAATAATTGTACGGCCTGTGGCGATTGTTATACCATCTGCCCCGACACTGCCATACCAGGACTAGTGAGCGAATTGTCGGATGTGTTAAATACGGTAGTGGACCGGGTGCAAAAAGCTCATGGGAAAGTGAAATACCTGCCTAAAGCTGTTCGCCAGATGGAACCCATGATCCGTAAGCTGTTTAACGAACACAAAGACAATGGTGCTACGGTCAATAGCTTGATCCAGGATGCTATCGATGAAACAATAAAAGAAAATGATAACGGTAATGGTTTTGCTAAGGAAATGGGGTGGTTCAGAGAAGAATTAGGCGATTTCCAGTTTGCACTGACACGGCCTTATTTCGATGTCTATGAAAAACAAGAGCAAAATAGCGGAGGCTTATTCAGTATTACGATTAATCCTACTACCTGCAAGGGTTGTATGGAATGTGTAGAGGTGTGTAATGATGATGCCTTACGGGTAGTTACGCAAACGGATGATTCCGTTGATAAACTCAACAGAGAATGGAAGTTCTGGTTGGATCTGCCTACGACACCTCAAAAATACAATCGAATCGATGACCTGGAAGAGAAAATCGGTCCATTAGAGACGATCTTACTCAATAAGGATGCCTACCTTGATTTCCACAGTGGCGATGGTGCTTGTCTGGGATGTTCTGAAAAATCGGTACTTCACTTATTTACAGCAACCGTTGAATCCTTAATGCAACCGCGCATTAAAAAACATGTGGCACATCTCGACGAGCTGATCAAGGGACTGGAAAGTCATATTCAGAAAAAGTTGTTGGGCAATGTTGATTTGAGTGATGCCGATATGATGGCGAAAATTGTTTCCCAATCCGGGAATATGGACCTGACTATGTCAGGAATCGCCAAGCAAATCGAATCGGCCAAAGGCAGCGAACCGGTTGATCAGGAATGGTTGAGAGAGGTGACCCAAATTTTGGCTAAATTGAAAAAGCTTAAATGGCGATATACAGAAGGTACGACCGGTAAAGGCCGATCTTCCATGGGTATGTGTAATGCTACCGGATGTACCTCTGTTTGGGGTAGTACCTGGCCCTATAATCCATATCCATTCCCGTGGGCCAACCACTTATTCCAGGATTCTGCTTCTATGGCTATGGGTATTTTCGAAGGGCATATGGCAAAAATGGCCGAAGGTTTCAAAGCTATACGCAGAGCTGAGCTTGAATTGAGTGGGGATTACAATCCAAGCAAACACGATGAATTCCTGACGTATTTCACTTGGGAACAATTTACTGATGAGGAATGGTTGCTATGCCCTCCAGTCGTAGCACTAGGAGGTGACGGCGCCATGTACGATATTGGTTTCCAAAACTTATCTCGTCTAATGGCCTCCGGCAAACCGATCAAAGTGGTTGTTGTCGACACGCAGGTATACTCTAATACCGGCGGGCAGGCTTGTACTTCTGGCTTTATCGGGCAGGTATCTGATATGGCTCAATATGGTAAAGTTTGGAAAGGTAAGCCAGAGCCAAGAAAAGAGATTGGCCTGATTGCGATGGCACACCGAAACACGTATGTACTTCAAGGGACACTGGCCAATACCAGCCAGATGATCGAAGGGTTTATTGACGGATTAATGACGCGCCGACCTGCTTTATTCAACCTCTATACTACTTGTCAACCAGAACACGGAGTTGGTGACGACCTGGGTGCTCATCAGGCAAAATTAGCGGTTGAGTCCAGGGCTTATCCGATCTTCAAATACAATCCGGATAATGGCATTAAGCCCGAAGAGGCATTTGATCTGGATGGAAATCCTGCCATGGATCAACTCTGGCCTACTTACCAACTGAAGTATATGGAGAATGGCCGTCAAAAATCTATGGAAGTGGCTATGACGTTTGCTGACTTTGCCATCACGGAAGGTCGGTTTAGAAAACACTTCCGTAAAGTACCGCGCGATGCCTGGAACGACAATATGGTGCCACTGGTAGACTTTCTGGAGTTAAATGAAGATGAGCGATTCGGAAAATACCCATTCATCTGGGCTGTCGACCAAAAACAACGATTAAGCCGGGTCTTGGTGGCTAAAACCATCGTAGAATCCTGCGAAGAACGACGGGACTTCTGGATCATGCTTCGTGCATTAGCCGGTGTCGAAACTGAAAAAGTCGAAGAAGTAGATGTTGAAGCGAAAGTACGCGCTGAAGTGGTCGGAAAGATCGCTCAGGGATTGATGAAACTCGCGGGCGATGACGGAGCCGGGATCGTTGACATGGCCATGGGCGGAGCACCTGTTTCACCAGAAACCGCGACCGAAGAAAAAACTCAAGACGGAGACTTTATGGCTCCCTGGTTAGAAACGGACGAGTGTACGTCTTGCGATGAATGTATCCGACTGAATCCGAATATTTTCGCCTACAATAACGACAATAAGGCTTATATCAAAAATCCTGACGGCGGTCCATATTCTGATTTGGTAAAAGCAGCTGAAAAATGTACCGCCAGAGTGATCCACCCGGGATTACCAGCCGATCGCAATGAAAAAGATATCGATAAGTGGATTAAAAGAGGCGAGAAGTTTAATTAACGGTACAATGGTACAACGGTACAATGGTACAACGGTATAACGGTACAATGGTACAATGGTACAATGGTACAATGGTATAACGGTACAATGGTACAACGGTACAACGGTACAATGGTATAACGGTACAATGGTATAACGGTACAATGGTATAACGGTACAACGGTACAATGGTACAATGGTACAATGGTACAACGGTATAACGGCAGATTGTGCAAAAATGGAGAAAAAAAGCGAACTTTGAAAAAAA
>CAZHOV010000047.1:0-5018 GCA_964534315.1 uncultured Saprospiraceae bacterium
TTTTATCGGCAAGCCGTTTGATGTGGAACAACTTCTTTCAAAAATTCAGAAATTATTTCATTCACCATTTACAAAACACCTTTAGTACCTTTTGATAATCGAATGGACCATTAGATAATCAAATTTGGAATTTTATCGATTAAGAAATTAACTTTACAGCATTCAAATACATTGTCACCTAAGTAAATTAAGTTTCTTGACTAAATAAAAACAAATCATGTCTAAGTCACCAACCAATATCTTCATTGTAGATGATGAACCGTTACTAACCGAAATGCTGACCGATTATTTAAAAGACCAGGATTCAACCCTTAACATAAAAGCATTCCCTACCGGTGAAGCCTGTTTAGAATGTTTAAATGAAAACCCCGATTTAGTGGTATTGGATTATTACCTTAATTCGAGAGAAAAAGAAGCTGCCAATGGAATCGATATCCTGAAAGCTATCAAAGAAAAAGACAAAGCGTTACCGGTTGTGATGCTTTCCAGCCAGGAAAAGTATAGTACTGCTGCACAGACTATCATGTATGGTGCGATACACTATGTCATTAAAGGTAAAGATGCTTTCAATGAAATTTACGAACTAATTAAAGCAAATGCATAAATGGTTGATTTATCATTTTTAGAAAAATTCACGAAAGGAGATACCAAGAAGATGAAGCGGTATATTAAAATCTATCTGAATATCGCTCCGGGGGTCTTTGAAAGTATGGAACAAAATGTAAAAGAGGAAGACTGGGACCAATTGCGCATCAATGCGCATTCACTGAAACCCCAGGCAGACTATATGGGCATTCCGACTTTAAAATCTGTCCTTATGGAAATCGAGCAAAATGTTCAGGATCAGCAATTTGAACATCTAAACAGCCTATATGACCAGGCATCAGCCATTCACAAAGAGTCGGTTCCTCATTTAAAAGCATTTTTGGATGCCTAAACAGAGCATCCGATATTTTTATGATTCCCTTAGGTTATCGAATTCTACAATTTCTTAGCTATATAAAACCCATAGCTGTAATAGTCTTTAAACTTGTTATATAGTTCAATTTCTTCTTTTTGCTCTTCTACAATTTTTTTTGCCGGTACCGAATGGTTATGCCGCTCAAGAAAATTAGCAAAGCGGTTTTCCATCGGCTTGTAATAGTGCTCAATCCAACTGTCTGACGGCAAAACAAAATATCCGACCAGTGAATAGCCGTTTTCTTCTAAAATGTTGATTTTGGTAGAAGCGGTTGCTATTTCGGGATATTCCGAGTTCCAGAATACTTCAATTTCTTTTGGCCGTTCATTGGTTATCCAGGTCACCTCGCTAACGGCCAGGTAACCTCCTCTTTTTAAGTAATTGCTCCATTCTTTAATCCCTGCTTCGAAGCCCATAATATAAATAGCCCCCTCTGACCAGATGATATCTAGTTCCTCAGGGCCAAATGGCAAGTCTTCCATGGATCTTTCCAGCGTTGTTATCTTATCCCGGACTCCTGACTTTTCTGCTCTTGTATTTAATACCTCCAAAAATTCAGGGAATAAATCTACTGCCGTTATCTGTCCGTCAACATGTTGGGCAAGCGTAATCGTTTGCCCACCCGATCCACACCCAATATCTGCAATTTTTAAATTTGTATCTTTTGAGCCTTCGATCAATTCCAGGGCCCTTAGGGTATCCCTTTGGCTTCCAGGACCTTGTCGCTCCGCATCTTTGTGAAAGTCTATTAATAGTTCTAGCTCGGTCATGATATTCATCATTTGGTTTAAAGTGGCAAATGGAAATTGGTTATTTAATCTTTTAGTTCGAATGAGTTTCTTTTAGTCCTACTTCTGGCAGAGATTTTTTATTTTGAGAGGGCTGTTTGGTGGCTCGAAACACCAAAGGTGTTATGAGCCACCCTCATATTCCTCAACACCCATCTACCTCATCCAATACTTCTTCCTGCATATGCAACTTCTCTTTCACCTTCGCCTGCGCTGCCACTAATCGAGCTACAGGTACCCGGTAAGGAGAACAGCTCACATAATCCAATCCGATCTTATGGAAAAATTCGATAGAAGACGGGTCACCACCATGCTCGCCACAAACTCCAATCTTTAGATCAGGCTTAGATTGACGACCTTTTTCTATACCTACTTTCACCAATTCACCTACGCCAAACTGATCAATAGACGCAAATGGATCGTCTTTCAAAATGCCCTTCTTGATGTAGATCGGTAAGAATTTATTGACATCGTCTCTGGAGAACCCAAAGGTCATCTGTGTTAAGTCATTAGTACCAAAGGAGAAGAAGTCGGCACAATGGGCCATTCTATCAGCTACAACGGTGGCACGAGGCACCTCGATCATGGTCCCTACCTTAAATTCAATTTTATCTCCTTTCTGTTCAAAAACCTTCTGAGCAGTTTTACGAATCAAGTCTGTCTGCATTTTGAGCTCGCTGCCTACGCTGGTGAGTGGAACCATTATTTCAGGTTTCACCTCTATGCCTTTAGCCCTCATATTCAGTGCTGCCTCCAAAATAGCTCTTACCTGAATTTCGGTGATTTCAGGGAACGTATTAGCTAACCGACAACCGCGGTGCCCCAGCATTGGGTTCTTTTCTTGTAATTCATCCACCTTTTCTGCTACTTCAAAATAAGACTTCCCAAGGTCCTCAGCCATCTCTTTTATACTTTTCTTATCCTCTGGTAAAAATTCGTGTAGAGGAGGATCTAGTAACCGGACGGTCACCGGATAGCCATCCATAGCTTCGAAGATTCCTTCAAAATCCTGACGCTGAAAAGGCAGTATTTTACGAAGCGCTCTCTTCCTTCCGACTTCATCCTCCGCCAGGATCATTTCACGTACAGCAAGAATCCGTTCTTCTTCAAAAAACATATGTTCTGTACGGCACAACCCTATACCGGTAGCTCCAAAGGTACGCGCTACTTTTGCATCTTCAGGCGTATCCGCATTTGTACGTACCTCCATTTGTGCAAACTTATCTGTAGCTTCCATCAGCTGTGCAAAATTTCCACTGAGGCTAACAGCTTCAGTAGGTATTTTTCCTTCAAATACTTGACCGGTAGTACCATTCAACGAAATCCAATCGCCTTCGTGATAAACCTTTCCGTTCACTTCCATGGTTCGGTTAGCATAGTCTATCTGCAACTCTCCGGCACCGGAAACACAACATTTACCCATACTTCGGGCTACAATAGCTGCGTGAGAAGTCATCCCTCCCCTACTGGTCAAAATGCCGTTTGCGACATCCATTCCCTGTATATCTTCAGGAGAAGTTTCCATTCTAACAAGGATCACCTCTTTACCCTTAGCAGCCCATTTAGGGGTGTCTTCCGCAAAAAAGACAATTTGCCCGGAACTGGCTCCCGGAGAAGCAGGCAACCCTTTGGTAATCTCTACCGCCTCCTTCAAGGCGTTCGGCTCAAAAACAGGGTGTAATAACTCGTCAATTTTATCAGGATTCATTCTTAATAATGCCTCTTTATCATCAATCACGCCTTCTTGCAACATTTCCATGGCAATACGCACCATTGACTGACCAGTGCGCTTTCCTGTACGAGTTTGCAGGATCCATAGCTTACCTTCCTGAATGGTAAACTCAATATCCTGCATATCTTTATAATGTTCTTCCAGCATATGCTGATAATGATCAAGTTCTTTATAGAGCGGAGGCATGGTCTCTTCAAGCGAGGGGTATTGAGTACTGCGTTCTTCTTCGGAAATCCCCGTCAGCTTAGCCCACCTTCTGGAACCTTCAACGGTCACTTGTTGGGGCGTGCGGGTACCGGCAACTACGTCTTCCCCCTGGGCATTGATGAGGTATTCTCCTGAAAACAGATTTTCTCCGGTAGCGGGATCTCTGGTGAAGGCCACTCCGGTAGCAGAGGAATCTCCCATATTTCCGAAGACCATCGCTTGTACATTTACCGCCGTACCCCAGTCGGCAGGAATATTATTCAGGGCACGATAGTGAATAGCCCGGTCGTTCATCCAGCTTTCGAAGACAGCTAGAATCGCATTCCAAAGCTGATCCCAAGGATCTTGCGGAAAGTCTTGACCGGTTTCATGATGAATCATATGGCTGAACCGACGGCAAAGTTCCTGAAGGTCTTTCGTTGTCAATTCCGTATCTGATGAAACTCGTTTTTCTTTTTTGAGGTGATTAATAACCTTTTCAAATGGATCTTCATCTTGTTTGTGGGCGGCTTTCATCTTCATGACCACATCGCCATACATCTGAATAAATCGCCGGTAGGAGTCCCAGGCAGCTCTTGGATTTCCGGAAAGCTTGGCAAAGCCTTCTACCGCTTCATCATTCATGCCCAGGTTGAGGATGGTATCCATCATTCCCGGCATAGAAGCTCTCGCCCCGGATCGGACAGAAAGCAGGAGGGGATCACTTGAATCGCCAAATTTCTTTCCTTTGATCTCCTCGATTTGTCTTATACCCGCTTCTACTTGCTCTTTTAAAGCGCGAATAAGATCCTCTTTTCCAAACTTAAAATAATTGGTACAGGCTTCGGTGGTGATGGTAAAACCCGGAGGGACCGGTAATCCGATGCGGTTCATTTCGGCTAGGTTGGCTCCCTTACCACCAAGGAGCTCTTTCATCGACGCATCACCTTCGGCTTCCTTATCGCCAAAGATGTATACGTATTTTGTGTTTTCCATGCGTTGAATTTTTTCTGGTTTTGTTTGATAAAATACTTATCCTTCAAGAGGCGTTCACTTTAAGCCCCCCCTGAGAGCTTGAAAACTAAAATCTTTCCAGTAGATTTTTTATGATATATGTCATGAGAGGGTCATGACTAAAGTCAACTAGAGGGGCCCACCCACCATTGATATGGTGGGTTGATAGGTTTTCTAGTCGCTCTAATTTTCACCCCACTGTTTTAACAGTGGAACAACAAACTCCAAAACACCCTGGTCACTACACTTCTCAACCCACTGTTTTAACAGTGGAACAACAAACGCCAAGATATCCTAGTCACTACAACCTTCAACCCACTGTTTTAACAGTGGAACA
>CAZHOV010000047.1:5118-13371 GCA_964534315.1 uncultured Saprospiraceae bacterium
GTCACTAAAACCTTCAACCCACTGTTTTAACAGTGGAACAACAAACTCCAAAACACCCTAGTCACTAAAACCTTCAACCCACTGTTTCAACAGTGGGACACCAAACTCCAAAATACCCTGGTCACTACACTTCTCAACCCACTGTTAAAACAGTGGGACGCTAAAACTCCAACACCTATCACTGTATTAACTTACCTCGATCCTGCTAATTCTCCCTCTTGACTGTATCCCTACACGCTACGTAGAGGGGGCCTTCCCACCATTGAAATGGTGGGTTGATAAGTTTGATTGACCGAAAGGTTGCTTCAAACAGTTTCTGAAATAGCTTGTCATCAAGGCTTTAGCTGATGCAGGACCAATAACCTATTATACTCTTCTTCCAACCCGGTTTTTTGATGATGTTCTTTTTGGCGATTTATATAGTTCCTTACAACAGGCAATTTAGATTCACTTACAGAAAAGGCTCCATATCCATTTTGCCAACAAAAGCGGTCCTCTATTAATTTGCTCTCATTGATCTGGTAAGAAGTAGTCCCTTTGATCTGTTTCATTAAATTGGACAAGCAGACATTAGGTCTTAACAACAATAAGATGTGGACATGGTCAGGCATTCCGTTAATGCAGTCTAAATAACATCCCTGAGACCTTATTGCTCTTTCTATCAATGTAAATACACTCAATTCAATATCGTCATTGATAAAAGGCTCACGATATTTAGTTATGATTACAACATGCAACCAAACTCTTGATAAAGAATGTCCCATAATTTAATTTTTTGATGAAGTTAATAGCTTAATATCCTTACTTATTAGAGGAATTTTGACCATAGATTCCATAAAAAGTTGATACCTTTTTATGGAATCTACGGTCGTATTAACTTTCAACCCACTGTTTCAACAGTGGAACATCAAACTCCTAAACACCCTAGTCACTAAAACCTTCAACCCACTGTTTTAACAGTGGGCCCCCAAACTCCAAAACACCCTGGTCGCTAAAACCTTCAACCCACTGTTTCAACAGTGGGACAACAAACTCCAAAACACCCTGGTCGCTAAAACCTTCAACCCACTCTTTTAACAGTGGGATACTAAACTCCTAAACACCCTAGTCACTACACTTCTCAACCCACTGTTTCAACAGTGGGAGCAAAGAGAACAACCCACCACATAATTCCTTTTCACTCCGAACGTTTAAACCCTGAGCTTTTAAATTTCGCAATTTCACCTTCAGCACGTATTTTTACCCCACAATGGCAAAAAATAAAAATCTATACCATTTTAAATCGCGTTGGAAGATCTACCTCAGTATCGTAGGAGCGATCATCATCCTGATCTCTGCTTATTTTACCTACTACCTGACCTCCAGGCTGGCAGCAGAAGAACGCAAGCGGATGGAGCTGTACGTGCAGGCCCAGGAAATGGTCAATGACCTGAACTACGAAGGCGATCTTTTTTTACATCTTAATATTATACGTTCGAATACTACCATTCCCGTTATCTTAGTCAATGACAGAGGGACTATTATCGATGCCCGAAACTTCGGAGCCCGTAGAGATACCAGCCAGGTATTCCGCGAAAAAGCGCTGCAAAGAATTAAGCGATTCGGACCTGAACCGATCAAAGGGTTTGCCTACTATATCTATTATCAAAATTCTACCTTACTCCGGCTGCTACAGATTTTTCCCGTCATCCAGTTTTTACTAATTGCTGCATTTATCACCTATGGCTACTTCAGCTTTAGCGCCGCCCGCAGAGCAGAACAAAACCAGGTATGGGTAGGATTGGCCAAAGAAACAGCCCACCAATTGGGCACACCTATTTCAGCAATCGTCGCCTGGCTTGAACACCTCAAATTAATGGACGATGCCGACCCTTTCGCAAAAGAAATCTATCAGGAATTGGAAAAAGATGTCGCCCGCCTCGAAATTATTGCCGATCGCTTTTCTAAAATCGGCTCTGCTCCCAAATTAGAGGCTATCAGCGCCCACGAAGAGATTACAAAGTGTTTTCACTACATGGAGAAACGATCTCCAAGAAAAGTGTCTTTTGATTATCCTAAACCACCCGAACAACTATCTCCCATCAATATTAACCCTCCTCTTTTCGATTGGGTCATTGAAAACCTTATACGCAATGCGCTCGATGCCATGGAAGGAAAAGGGGAAATCTCGGGAAAGATCAGTCAGGACAAACAGTTTGTCTGTATCGATATTACTGACACCGGAAAAGGAATCCCAACGTCTAAAGTTAAAACCGTCTTTAAACCTGGCTATACGACCAAACAACGAGGCTGGGGACTGGGATTATCTCTAGCTAAAAGAATTATCGAAACCTATCACTCCGGAAAAATATTTGTGAAACGCTCCATGCTTAATCAGGGAACCACTTTTACGATCAAACTCCCGAAAGCCGAAAGTACCAACTGATTATGACTAATTTGCCGTGTTGCTTTGCAAAATCGAACCAATCCAGTTTTTTATTGTAATTTTTAAAATTTAATACCTTTTTATTAGTTTAATCTTTTCAAACATTTTAACTCATGAAGCACCTACTCTTCCTTATTGCAACTATTTTTCCTTCGATCTTCTTCGCTCAAACTATTTCGATCGATCTCGAACTCCAAAATTTTAAAGCAGATAAAGGAGGACAACTAATGGTTGGATTATTTGAAAGTGAAGATGAGTTTGCACAACTAGAGAAGCCTGTCAAATCCTACGTGGTCTGTACCAGTAAAGTCAACCAAGGAAAATTAAAGTTAGACAATATCAAGCCAGGGAATTATGCCATTAGTATTTTTCACGATAAAAATGCTAACGGTAAATTAGATAAGAATTTTTTGGGCATCCCTAAAGAATCTTACGGTTTCTCCAACAATCCTCCAAGTACTTTCGGCCCGCCAAAGTTTGAAAAATCCAGAATCGAAATCCAGGAAAACGCAAAAGTTAGCATCAAATTAAACTAGGGTGTATCTGCCCCCCTAATCCTCTTCCAGATACTCAAAAATCTCGTCCAGGTCTTCATACGATTTGTAGCCAACTTTTTCTTCCTCACCGCCAATAACGCTAAGCCCCAGTGGTTTTACTGTTTCGAAGAATTCCTCTAATTCGTTAGAAGCCACTTTTATACCCAGATAAATCGGATATTGGCTGCATAAAGCAGTCAATCCCTCAACGCCAATCCAGCCTCCCTCCTTTATAAGCTCCCAGCTTATGTCGTTTTTTTCCAAGTCTAACACGAAAGCTGCTACTCTCCCTTGCCTTTCTCCGAAAGCTGCGGCAATGGTATCCATAGATTGCTCTTGTTCAACCACCCATTCCTGCAGGACGTTGAAAGATTCGAGTTTCTCCAAATCTCCTGCAGGAAATAACTGATTGACCTGAATACTTTCCAACTCCAATTCGGTTGCGGTAGCTACTAACTCCTCCGCCGGTAAGAAGCCAAACTCCCCGACCATCTCGGGGCCTTCCACCCATTCCTTGATAGCCTTAAATTCTATCGGCGACAAGGCGGGAGGAATGCCGGCATTCAAATTAAACCCCATCCATTCAACATCCCAAGCAGCAAAGTAACGAGCGTCTGTCAAATTAGCAATGCCGCTTGCTTTTATTTTTGGTCTGTACATCTGCAACTAGATTTTGGGCAAAAATAATAAAGAATGCTTAACTTAGCGAGCAAACCCAGGCATGGAAAAAAATAACACCTTTTACGATCAGGTCTATGAAGTGACCCGCCTTATTCCTTTCGGCAGGGTAACGACCTATGGCGCTATTGCTGACTATTTAGCACTAGGCTCCGCCCGCATGGTAGGCTGGGCCCTCAACAACAGCTTCGGTAGCGAGCCCCCTATCCCTGCCCACCGCGTAGTGAACCGCAAAGGAGAACTCAGCGGACGCTCCCATTTTGCTACCCCTACCCTTATGCAGGAGTTATTGGAAAATGAAGGTATCGAGGTTCAAAATGATCAAATCATTAATTTTGAAGCACATCTATGGATACCCGCTAAAGAACTACGTAATGATTAAGCAGGTCAATTTGCTTTTTATACTTTTTCACTCTATTCCTATTCCTTTTCCAAAAGTTGATCGATATTGAATGAAAACTAATCCAAAAGCTCACTTCTTTGTGCCCAAAAGAACTTATGAAACCTATCTTATTTATTATCTTTTTAATTGCCTCCTGCAACCCACCCCAGCAATCAAATCAATCATCAATCCAAACATCCAACAATTCAACAATTCAACAATCCAGATGCGAGTGGTGCGGCGCGATGGATGCACCCAAGGAATTATCCTGGAAAACCCAAATAGCTCCTCCAGATGAACCTGGCGATCCCATGATCATTTCAGGAACTATTTATCAACCTGATGGAAAAACTCCGGCAGAAGGCGTCTTGGTCTATGTCTACCACACCAATAATAAGGGGCTTTACGAACCGAAAGAGCCTATTATTGGAAACGAAAAGCGACACGGTCATCTCCGTGGGTGGATGCGTACCAATGCAGATGGGAAATACCAATTCCGTTCAGTCAAACCGGCCCCCTATCCCAACCGAAACGATCCTGCCCACATTCATGTCACCCTTTCTAGTGAGGATTTTGAGGAATACTGGATCCCCTCTACCCTGTTCAAAAGCGATCCATTCCTATCCCCCAAACAAATCCATAATGCTAAAAAAGTGGACAGATTTGGTAACATTATTTCACTCCAAAAAGATAAAAATGGTATATTAAAAGGAAAAAGAGATATTCGGTTGAAAGAATGAAGTGACCTACATGGCCCTAGTCCATTTAACAACTTGTCGTACAACCCATTCTGTTCTCTGTTCACTGTTTGCTTCCATGAAAATTATCGAATCACATACGGTACCGCCAAATACACCTCCAGCAAGGTTTAGCGATTATGTAAATGGATTGTTCCAAAGTTTACCTTCCAGAAAAGGGGCCCGAAAAGCTATTGAAAAAGGTGCCGTTCTACTCGATGGGAAGCCGGCAGAGACCGGAAGATTCATCAGACCAGGGCAGCGAATAGAAGTAGTAGAACTGATAACAAAGCCCAGAAAGATCCTGGAGCTTAAGCTACCGGTTATTTATGAAGATGACCATCTAGCCGTGATCAACAAACCTGGAGGTATTGCGGTAAGTGGTAACTTCTTCCGAACAGTAGAAAATGCATTGCCTCATAATCTGCAACCGTCTCCGCTCCTGGACGCCTATCAATACCCCAGACCTGTTCACCGGCTGGATAGCCCGACGTCAGGACTACTGATCATTGCCAAAACAGTCACCGCAAGCCTGCATTTTAACACCTTATTCGAGCAAAAAAACATCCAAAAAAGATATCAGGCTGTCGCCATCGGGAAACTGCCAGAGAACGGTATAATAAATTTCCCAATTGAAGAGAAAGATGCGCTCACCAAATACGAACATGTCCGAATCGTCCCCTCCCTGAAGAATAAATTCCTAACCCTTGTCAACCTATTTCCCCAAACAGGTAGAACCCACCAACTTCGAATCCACCTCTCCCAATCGGGTTACCCCATTTTGGGCGATAAATTATACGGCAGAGAAAATATGATATTCAAAGGTAAAGGCCTGTTCCTATGCGCCGTAGAACTTAGCTTCCAGCATCCAACAACCCACAAAACCACTAACCTCTCCATCCACCCTCCCAATAAATTCAACCTGCTCATGCAAAGAGAAAAACGTAGATGGGAAAAAGTAAACGAATAGCCCCTGGTTTCATTACCCTTTTAATGCGTTGATTCATTCCTGTTTTCATTCCTTCCTTTCATTCCCTTTTTAATTGATGGTTCATTGCCTCCTATTCCCTCTTCCCCCAACCATTTTCCTTTTTTCTTCGTATTTCAAAGTGAATTGCTAATCAAAAATTATTCTAAGATGAAAACTAACGTATTTTTCAGCCTACTTTTTTTACTGGTCATTTTTGCGGGTTGCTTTGACGATTCCAACCCAGTAACCATACAGCCCTCCAATTGCGTAGACATGGAACAACACCCTGATTGGACTGTGGAACCATTCAAAACTAATTATTCTATCCAATTTCCCTCCTACTATGAAGGAACCGGGATGATCGGATTTGAGGGTAATATTTTCCAAAAGTATACCGATGATAACGAAATACGATTTGGTTATCAGTATTGTGAAAGCGGCGTCTTTTGCGAAGACTTTGGACCAATCCTCCAGGATCCCATCCCGAATTCAATCACAATAGATTCAGGACAAGGTAACCTTATTACACTTGACAATAAACTGGATTTCTGTTCGGATAATGAACTAACCGGAATTTTATATTACAATGTGGATGACGAATGCCATGGCCGGTTTTTTATCAGGTTGGGTGATGATTTCCTTGAAGGACTAGAGATCGAGTTTAAAGTGGATAAAATTGGTGAAGTGGTGGAGATAATAAAAACCATAAAAATGAACTAAATTTACAGGATGAGTGACATCCTTGAAGGAGGATTATCACACCGGGTCGAACCATAACTGCGATCTCTTTTCTCCACCAGTATAATCGATAAAAATCTCCTCTCCCGGCTCGATATCCTCCAAACTTTCTATTTCGATCTGTTCATTTTGAAAATCAAAAACCACCTTGGCATTAGGTCTATTGGAATGATTGTATAAAGAACCATACCCTAATGCTATACACGCATAATGGTTATCTTCCGGCCACAAGAAATAATATTGGAACAAAACGGTCTGATCAATTAACTCGATCTGATCTTTGGGTATAAAAATAAGCGGACAAATCTCGATCAAATCACCTGTCTGAAGCGCTTTGGCGGTATATACTCCCCGTCCCCGCCCCTCAGAGGGAGCTATATATAATCCAGGAACATGAAGCATTGTGCAAACGTTTTTAGTAAGTAAACGAATAACCCACTATCCTTTGAGAGGGTCTAAAACCTATTCAATATCTTTAATCACCAACCTAAAATTCCCGACTTTCCTAATTTCTGATTTTTCCAAATTTGCTATTTTCCTCACACTGCTTCCTTCAATTTCTTCTTTAATGCATTCAACTCATCTCTGTATTGTGCAGCAGAAATAAAATCCAGCTCTTTAGCTGCCGCTTTCATTTTGCGTTCGGTTTCTGCCATGAGTTTTTCTACCTGATCTCTAGTCATATACCCCACTACAGGATCTGCGGCGATACTCGGCTTTTCTGGTTCAATATAGGCCTTTGGATCCTTTTGACGAATATCAAGGATTGATTGTTGATTCATGATATCTTCCCTTGACTTGAACACGGTCTTCGGGGTGATACCATGTTCCTCATTGTATTTCATCTGTTTTTCTCTTCGTCTTTCCGTCTCGTCGATTGTCATCCGCATGGAATCTGTTATCTTATCGGCATAGAAGATCACCAGACCATTTGCATTACGTGCTGCTCGTCCGGATGTCTGTGTCAACGATCGCGCATTTCTGAGGAAACCTTCTTTATCGGCGTCCAATATAGCCACCAACGAGACTTCAGGAAGGTCTAAACCCTCCCTCAATAGATTTACGCCTATTAATACATCAAATTCTCCAAGTCTCAGATCTCGCAAGATTTCCACCCGCTCCATCGTATCCACCTCTGAGTGAATGTACCGGCATTTCACATTGAGTTTAGCCATGTATTTGGCCAGTTCTTCTGCCATGCGCTTCGTTAATGTTGTAATCAATACGCGCTCCTGCCGATTCACACGCTGGTTAACTTCATCCAGCAGATCGTCAATCTGATTAAGACTGGGACGAACTTCAATCGGAGGATCCAGTAGCCCCGTTGGACGGATGAGTTGTTCGACGATAACCCCGCCGGTTTGTTCCAGTTCATAGTCTCCCGGAGTTGCACTTACATAAACAATTTGGTTAACCAAACTTTCAAATTCAGTAAAATTTAAAGGCCGGTTGTCCATTGCAGAAGGTAAACGAAAACCAAAATTTACCAGACTCAACTTCCGGGCCCTGTCTCCTCCCCACATCCCCCTGACCTGAGGGAGAGTAACATGGCTTTCATCAACCACCATTAAATAATCATCCGGAAAATAATCTAATAAACAGAACGGGCGGGTGCCGGGCTGACGGCCATCGAAAAAACGAGAGTAATTTTCTACTCCGTTACAATAGCCCAACTCCTTCATCATTTCCAGATCAAAGGTCACGCGCTCTTTTATACGCTTAGATTCCAAATAACGACCTTCTTTTTCAAAATAATCACGTATAGCTTTTAAATAGAGAACAGAAAG
>CAZHOV010000047.1:13381-33233 GCA_964534315.1 uncultured Saprospiraceae bacterium
TTCTTTTTCAAAATATTTTTCCTGGGCATATAGCTCATCCTCAATATCGCGGATAATGCCATGAATGCGATCCTTTGGCGCAATGTATAAGTTGGCGGGAAAGATGGCCGCATTTTCCATATCTGTAATGCGCTTTCCCGACTCCACTTCAATCTGCTCGATCGTTTCGATCTCATCGCCAAAAAAAGTAACCCGATAACCATACTCTACATAAGGCAGATTGATGTCTACAGTATCCCCGCGAACCCTGAACTTAGCCCGGTTAAAGACTGTCTCCGTTCTGGAATACAAACTTTCAACTAATTGGTACAAGAAAGCATTTCTGGAAATTACCTGCCCCCTGTGTATGCGGATAATTCCTGATTTATAGTCTTCCGGATTTCCCATACCATAAATGCAAGAGACCGAGGCCACAATAATGATATCTCTCCTTCCGGAAAGTAAAGAGGAGGTTGCCCGAAGTCTTAATTTATCTACTTCTTCGTTTATGGAAAGGTCTTTCTCTATATAAGTATCAGAAGAAAGAATGTAGGCCTCCGGCTGGTAATAATCGTAGTAGGAGACAAAATATTCGACAGCGTTATCGGGAAAAAACTCCTTAAACTCTCCGTACAACTGAGCAGTCAGTGTTTTGTTATGCGTTAAAACAAGAGTAGGCCGATTGAGTTCCTTGATTACATTTGCCACACTAAACGTCTTTCCTGATCCCGTTACGCCCAACAGACACTGATGCTTTTCACCCGCTTGGACGCCATCGATCAATTGCCTTATCGCTTCCGGCTGGTCTCCCGTGGGTTCAAATGGAGAAATGAGTTCAAAATTCATATTTAAAAAAGGATTATGAGGTACAAAGGTACAAAGGTACAAAGGGCAACAGGGGGATTTACAAAATAGTTCATAATTTTGCGGCCTCAAATTATGCTGAACCGCTGAACCGCTGAACCGCTAAACCGCTAAACCGCTAAACCGTCACCTCACTTAGTTCCTTTTTCACATAGTACATATCGATCATACCAATATTCTTGGCTTCGATCTTTCCTCTGTGGATACATTCGAAGTTGTATTTTACTTGGCGGAAGGTAATTTCGGAAATATTCACCTGCCCCACTTCGCACTTTGACTCCAAACGGGAGGCGGTATTAACGGTATCGCCCCAGATATCATAGGCAAATTTATTGACCCCTACCACCCCTGCTACAACTGGTCCGGTATGCAAACCGATACGCGCTTCGAAGTATGGAAGTCCTAAACGTAGCCGCTCTCTTTTGTAATCTTCCATGAACTCTTGCATTTCCAAAGCAGCTTTAATGATATCATTCGGAAAGGTAGTTCTGCTTGTCAAACCACTTGCACACATATAAGCATCACCGATGGTTTTTATTTTTTCGATATCATAAGCCTCGATGATGTAATCAAAAGCCTTAAAACAATGATCCAGTTCCTGCACCAGTTGTTCCGGAGTAAGTTTCTCTGAAATTTTGGTAAAATCTTTAAAGTCAGTAAACATAACGGTAACATTATTGTATTTCCGGGCGGTAGCCTTTCCTTTTTCCTTTAATTCTTCGGCAATTTCTGCCGGTAAAATGTTTCGTAGCAATTCATCAGAACGCTCACGCTCTTTTTCAATAATTTTATTCTTATCAGCAAGGACATCCGAAGCCTTTTTCTTGGATCGATACCTTAGGTAAAATAAGAAGGCGAGCAGAACAATGAAGCCTGAAACAAGGATCAATAAATTACGGAGATTTCTATTTTTGGTAGCTTCCAGCTCTGCTTTTTTTCTTTGCAGTTCAGCTTTGCTTAGTTCTGTCTCAGCTTTACTTAGAGCAAATTCTCTCTTTAAAGCTACCTCACTGAGTTTTTCTATTTCAGCTGTTTTTGTTTTGGCTAATTCCTCCACTTCCTGCTTTTCAAACGAAATAGAATCTAGCAACACTTCCTTTTGACTAATTTCCTGTTCTACCTTCGACTTCTCTTTGATCAATCGCTTTTGACGCTCCGTTAATTGCGTTTTTTCATCGTTTAAGGCGCCAATTTCTTCTTTAAGCAGATCCTTTTCCCGCTGCAAGGCATTCCGCTCTCGCTGCAATTGAGCCTTTTGGATTTCATACTGTTTTTCCAACTCACTTACACTCTTTCCCCTGTCACTAAAAAAGGAAAAAGCTTCTTCATAAATATCATATGCTCGCCGGTAATTGTTATCCCGCTTCGCGATCCGGCCTCTTTTGTTGACGCTTTTGATGATCAGGTCCGGATCGTTGGCTTGTTTGGCAAATCGAAGGCTGCTCTTAAACCAAACCTCCGCCCCTCTGTAATTGCGGTCTTTATAATCGATCTCGCCTAAGAGATAGGCCGCTTGCCCGGCAATACTGGTCAATCCGTCCCGGTCTGCAATATCGTGGGCTTTTTTAGCATAATTCTCTGCTTCCTCCAGCTTTCCTCCCTTTGTAAAATAAGCATCAGCGATCTGAAGGTTTAAAAGACTCTTTGTTTTCCGGTCAGGAGCTGCCTCCAAATCCTTCTTAAGCTCTTCTATATTTTGTGCCTGAAGAACTCCCGCCACCAAAAACATGCAAATAAAAATCAAATACTTCATTCCAATTATTTCTATTTATCGTAAAAATACAAACAATGTGATTAGTTTTAATATGTTCGGGGAGATTATTTCCGTAGGTGGACTCCACCTATAGGTGCAGTCCACCTACGCTCCCGCAAACCCTCGCATATTTACTACAAAATCAATGAATTATCCTACTTTTTCCTAGTAAAATTTATTTTTTCCCTTTGAATGCTGGTTTTCTTATGATCTAAACCTTTCCTTTACTAATAAGTTTTTAATAAAAAAAAGAAACACCTTTGGATTTAAATTATAAAGTTTTTGGAGAGGGCGAACCTATTATTATTCTTCACGGCTTATTTGGCATGCTTGACAATTGGCAATCAATCGGTAGGAAATTAGCAGAACATTATATGGTGTTTTTGATTGACCAGCGAAACCATGGTAAATCTCCCAACCTCCCAGACATCAGCTACCCCCTAATGGCGCAAGACTTAGCGGAGTTTATGGAGAAACATTGGATACATCAGGCCCATATTATCGGCCATTCGATGGGAGGAAAAACAGCGATGCAATTTGCTTTGGAACATCCTAATATGGTCCAAAAACTGCTGATCATAGATATCGCTACTAAAGCCTACCAGGGCAATCATCAGGAAATTTTCGACGCCCTCTTTTCTCTGGACTTGCAGCAAATTGCTAATCGAAAACAAGCGGATAACCAACTGCTCGAAAACGTAAAAGACTTTGGCGTGCGGCAGTTTCTACTCAAAAACCTCAGCAGAACAAAAGAAGGCCATTACAGATGGAAATTCAACCTTGATGTGCTACACAATAATTATGATAATATCCTCGGCGAGGTTAAAGGCGACTTTCCATTTGAAAACCCTACCCTTTTCATTCGTGGCAGCCGTTCCAATTATATTGAAGATAGTGATTTCGAAGATATCAAACATTGGTTCCCAGAAGCGGATATTGAAACAGTGTATAATGTAGGCCATTGGGTGCACGCCGAGGCACCGGAAGAGTTGTTGAAACTGATCACTTCGTTTCTAGAGACCTGATTTTATGAGCTATTTTTCGGGTTTTGAAATCTTTTTTTATTTTTAGGTGTGGCACACCTAACAAAAACCACACCATTTTTTCAAAACCCTAACTCAAAAAAATGAAAAACCTACTCCCCCTCGTTTTTACCCTGCTTTTGACAATTTCTGCCGTGGCTCAATCGCCTGATACGGCTCTTGCCAATAGTTATTTGACCAAAGCAACGGAAATTGTCGAGAAAAAAGATGCGCCCATTCAAGATAGTGCCGTTATTCTTGCAAATGAAGCCCTCACTATTTTTCTCGAAACCAATGAGCCTGAAAAAATAGGTCTCTGCTATAAAACTATCGCCTTAGGATATTTCAACTCCAAAAATCATAAAAAGGCAATTAGTAATTACCTCCAAGCAATCCCTTTACTGAAAAGGGCGTATGGTGCTCTTTCTGAAGAAATTGCTCTGGTTTACGACAAACTCGCTTATATCTATTATTTGGATTATAATGACCATTTAATGGATAGCTTAGCCAGGACGGCCGTAAAAATCTGTCAAACCACTGATTGCTCTGATTATGCCCTGGGGAATATCTATCAGGGGATGGGACTATTGCTAGACCTTCAGAACAAACCGGATTCTGCTATTTTAGCTTACAACACCGCAATTACCAGCTTTGAAAAATGCGACTTAACCAGCATTGAAACCCAAAGGCATTTAGGTAATGCTAATTATAACCTGGCTAGGGTTTACAGCGAAATGCGTTTGAATGAAAAGGCAAATCAATACTACAAAAAGGCTATTGAGTTAGGAAAAAAAACAGAAAATACCTCCAGTCTAAGTAATTATTACTCTGGATTGGGACTGAACTACAAACGACAAGGAGATTATTTGAGTGCGCTTGAAGCTTATCAAAAAGGAATCGCGCTCCAACTAGAACTACCCTACAGCGAAAAGTCGAAAACGCTGGCAAACCTCTATAATAATGTCGGCATTATTTATCGGAGGCTGGGAGAACCAGAAAAATCATTTGACGAATTTGAAAAGGCCATTACAATTGAAAAAAATTTAAATGCTACCGAAACCCCTTTTTTAGCAGATATTTTTACCAATATCGGGTCCAGCCATATCAACCTGAAAAACTTTAATAAAGCTGAAGCTTATTTTATCCGTGCCTTGAATATCCGAAAACAATTGCTCCCTCCAAATCATCCCAGAATCGCAATTAACAACGGTGCATTGGGAATGGTTAAACAAAATATCGGTCAATATAAAGCTGCAATCAACTATTACAAAAAAGCTAATAAGATTTTTAAATCCATAGTAGGGGAAAAACATCCCAGAATTGCAAGTGGCTATTTGGCCATAGCATTTTGTTATTACAAATTGAGCAAACTGGATTTAGCCATTGAAAACTACACCAATGCCCTCATCGCGAATAATTACCACGAAGAAGCACCTAATCGATTTAACCTGGTACTTGCTCAAGATGAACTTAATACCGGTCTCCGTGAAATAAGCAGAACTTACCATGACAAATATATTCAGTCTGGTAATCCACAATATTTAGCCCTGTCTACAAAATATATAGAAGAAGCCGTCGCCGCTACCAACTTTTTTAAAGCAAATTTCAAAAGTCCTGCTTCAAAAAAAAGGTTGATGCAAACCTCTTATCTTGATTTTACAAATCTGATCTTAAACTATCAAGAACATTATAAAAAAACGGACGATCCCGTCTTTATCCAAAAAGCCTTCCAAATCGCAGAACAGGCGAAAAGCAATTATCTACTGGAACATTTATCTGATCTGGACGCCCGCTATAGAGCGTCCATTCCTGACTCGCTTATTGAAAAAGCACAAAAACTAGAAAACGAAATCGCCCAATTGGAAAGAAAGCAATTTGAAGCAAAAAAAGGAGAAAACGATTCTTTAATTCATGCACTCAATAGCCTCGTTTTTGATCAAAAGGAAACCTATTCAGGTTTGAAAGAGGAGTTGGAAAAAAATTATCCAGACTACACCCGATTACGTCATTTTCAGCGGACGGTCGATTTAAATGAGGTTCAAGCAAACCTTTCTCCCAACCAGGCAGTCATCGAATTTGTGCTTGGAGAAAATGACCTCTATACCTTTGCCCTAACTCCTGATTCAACATCTTTGGTAAAAACTAAACTCGACTCCATTGATCTGAACAACATCTCCTCCATCCGGGAACACATTTTCCAGTATTGGCTTATGCCTCCTAACCAAAGAACTCAAAGCAACCTGGAATCAGCTACCGCTTCTTACGTAAATGCTGCAGCAGCCCTTCACAAAAAGCTGATCCAACCCTTGGGGCCGCTTCCTGATCAATTGACCATTATCCCCAGCGGAATACTTGGATACTTGCCTTTTGAAATCCTCCTAACAGAAAAACCTTCGGATCTTCTTACATTTAAGTCCTACCCTTACCTGATAAATGACCACCAAATCACCTATAATTTCTCTGCCACGCTATGGCAGGAAATGACCCAAAAAGAATCGACGTCCACCAGTGCTTATTGCTTTGCCCCTTCCTTTACAGAAGAAACGGAAAAGACGCTTGCCATCTCCGAATACCGGAGAAATAACCTGGGACCGCTGGTATTTAATACACAAGAAGCAGAGACTATCGGGCAATTATTGGGAGCGAAAGCGTATACCGGAACAAACGCCACAAAAGAGCAATTTCTTAAAATAGCGGACAACGCTGCTATCCTCCACCTGGCCACACATGCAAAAGTGGATGATTCCGAAAGTGACTTTTCCTACCTGGCCTTTACCTCAACTACCGATTCTCTGCCAATCGATAAGGTCTATATCCGTGAATTATACGGCATGCAAATCCCCGCTCAAATGGTGGTCTTAAGTGCTTGCGAAACGGGAATCGGCGAACTACAGGAAGGAGAAGGCATCATCAGCCTGGCAAGAGGGTTTGCCTATGCCGGAGCCGCTAGCATCATCACCTCCCTCTGGGCCGTCAACGATCAATCTACTGCAACCATCATGACTACCTTCTATGATAACCTCGTGAACGGGCAACCTAAAGATGCTGCCCTTAGAAATGCCAAACTGGACTACATCCAAAATGCATCGGATCACCTCGATGCTCATCCGTTTAAATGGGCCCCGTTTATTGTGTTGGGAGATACCAAACCGATTGAAGTTAAATCATCGGGCGATTACCTGAGTTGGCTATGGCTGGCAGGCCTGGGCGTCATTATCCTAAGCGGGATATTCTATTTGTTGAGGAGAAAAAAAGTCTAACCTTTGGGAGGAGATCAAAAAACAAATACCCTCCAACTACTCTGCACTTTTTGAAGTAAGCTTGCTGCTTTGCTTCTATTGGCATGCCCTTTAGTTGAAGCTATCTTTTTCAGCCATTCCTCAGCCTGCTCGTCTTCTCCGCTTTGCAGATAGCTTAGCGCTAAAAACCACTCGGCTCCCTCTTGCCGGGTGTTATCCTGCCTTGCTGTAATAGCTTTGAACAGAGCAATAGCCTGATCAGTTTCTCCCTGATTTAAGTAAGTATGAGCCAACAGATAGGTAGCTTCCTCTTCTTCAATCCCCTCTAACGAACGAAAAACAGAATTGTATTCATCGTCCTGAAATGCTTTTAAAGCATCTTGATACCGGTCATTTGCTCCCTCTCCTCTTACAGAAGATGAAAATACAGGCGTCTGGTAGCTTTCACTAACTAAAATGGTATTATTAAAATTTAAATTGGCATATCCGGTGACTCCGGCTATGAGCAGGATTAAAAATCCGGCAGCGACACTCCACCAGAGGGTTTTTACCGGCTTTGGGCGCAGCTCGAAATCTTCAGCCTCCTCCAATGCCGTTAGCTCAAGCAGCTTTACCGCAGCATTGTAGGCATCGTACTCTTTTTTCAACGCTCCGTTTTCCAACAACGCTTCTTCAAAAGCATCGCGATCCTCATCAGTCATTTGCTGCTTGAGGTACGCTTCAATCCGGTCGATATATTGAAATTCAGCCATCTTTAATCTTTTAATAGCGCCTTCATTAATTCCGGATGGTCCTGGACTTCCTGCATCAATTTTTGCAGACACAGTCGCTTTTTCTTTTTGGCCACCCCGTCATTCTTATAACCAACTTTCTGGGCAATCTCTTTCATAGAATATCCCAATGTCCACAACTTCAGCACTTTCCTACACACCTCAGTCAATACGCTTGTAATTTGCTCCACCTGCTCTTTCATTTCTTTATGCTCCAACAACTGATGAGGGCTTTTCACACTATTTTTTCCCGCTTCAAGCATTTTTCTGACATCGCGCCATTTATTTTTCTTCCGGAGTTGACTGATCCACACATTTCTGCAGATCACATACAAATAGGTTTTTAAAGCACTTCGTTTTTCAAACTCTTTATTCTTGATATTAAAAAACATTCGCCGGATACCCTCCTGAAATACATCTTCCGCGTCCTCGTCAGTCCCTCCGTTTTGAGCCACGAAATAAAAAATGGTAGGCTTCCAGTCACTACCATTGTACAGATAATGCATTACCTTTTCTAAATCCGGCTGGCCATCACGTATTGCAGAAATCACCTCGTGGTCTGAGTAACTCAATTGATTCGATGCTTTTGCGGGTTTGTGCATTTCATTTTTCAGATTCCAAATTAGCTTATTTCAATAAAAAAAAGAAAAAAACAAGCCTCATAGTCAGAAATATACCATCTCGACAAAATAATCATCTATCGCCGGTAACCTATTAGTCTTCCAAACGACTAAGGGAAAACCCTTTTCTATGGAAGACATTATTTCTGATGCAACAATTAATTTTTTAGAGCAGTTGGAAAAAAAGGTCCTGGCCAATATGAATCGTTCCAACTTCAGTATCACCTGGTTGGCCAATGAGTTTGCCTTAAGTCGTTCGCAATTCGACCGGAAAGTGAAGGCCCTTTCGGGTCTGTCGACCGCTCTTTTCATCCGGAAGATCAAGCTAAATAAGGCCAAAACGCTGTTAAAAAATACCGATCGAAGCATCTCGGAAATAGCCTATTCCTGCGGCTATTCCAATTTAGCTCACTTCTCCCAGGAATTTAAAAACCATTATGGCAGCAGCCCAAGCCAAATGAGGAAATAACTAAAGGAAATGCGGAAATAGCTAAAAAGATTTTCAATGTTTTCTATCAATTTTACTCAAAAGAAAACAAAAACCCAATGAAACAGCCTCCCTCTGTACAACCTAAGGCAAATTCCTCCCGAGCAAGCGGAGCAAGAGAAGGGCTATCAGAAAAATCTTCCCCTGAGGTTCATTCTCTTGCTCCGCCACCTTTGGTGTTTAAGAAGGATGAAACAAATTCTATCAAAAAGAATTCGACCATTCAAAAAGGACCAAATTCTTCGCCCATAAATAATCAATCTGTAAATAGGAAACCTACCAAAGAAGAAATTGAAGATGCGATTGAGTTTAACAATGCAAGCAAAGTCAAAGGAGAAATAGGTCGATTCAGACTGGATTGGATACGAAATTTACAGAAGGAATTAGGCGTTCGTGAACTTTCAACTGATCGATCTTTTAATGAGGAGACGGTAGTAAAAATTTGGGAGTTTCAACAGAAGAACGGACTAAAACCTGATGGAAAAATTGGGTCAACAACTAGGAAATATCTACAGAATCAATTTAGGAGCATTGCTTATGAATTATTAGGCGAATATGCAGAGGAAAAATATGATGGAAGAGAATTAATAAAAACAGATGAAAAAGCTGAACTAAGCGAAAACGGAAGTCGGTATTATCAAAATGCTCCAGACCGTTTCACCTATTATAAGAAAATGATTGAGGACCTAGGTGGTTTCTTTGATGAAACTCCATTGTTTGTAAACATCATAGCCATTAGGGGAGCTGTCATTTCTAAAAGTGGAGCAATTCGACAAACCCATACAGCCTCTTTGGCAAAAAAAGACTTTAATAAAAAAAGATCATCTGGGGCCGCTCATTTTGGAGAAAGTCAAACTATAAGAAGACGCCGGAAAGAAAAGATTCATGGATACATTAATGATACGAAAGAAACAAGCTCCCCAAAAAAATCTTCAAAATCCGATAAAACCTGGGATCAAGATTGGATTGATAAAAGCGAAAAATACAAAAATTATGTAAATGACCATAAAGATACTTGGGACGATATTGTTGTCTCTCTATATATTGATAAAAATGGAAAAAAAATAGTTCGAGAAAGAAAAGGATCAGTAGATCCTGGCTCAACAAATGATGATGCTAACAAAAAGCAAAAAAGAC
Source organism: uncultured Saprospiraceae bacterium (assembly GCA_964534315.1). Classification (GTDB taxonomy): domain Bacteria; phylum Bacteroidota; class Bacteroidia; order Chitinophagales; family Saprospiraceae; genus CAZHOV01. Next base: position 23,253 of record CAZHOV010000047.1, read on the forward strand.
AAAATAAAAGTGCAGGAACTGCCCATTTAATTGATGGGCAGCATACTTTTCAAGTAGGTAGAAAACATAGCACCTCCACTGCAACTCATATCAAAATAGCCAAAAAACTTGTTAAAGAAAGTGGAAAGTACACGAATAAAAACAACAAAGAAAAGGATATAATTTCTGGACCCCACCGTAAAGATAAGCATAGGAATACTTATAAAAGTTATGCTTATACTGCCCTAAGGGCTCATGGTAACCAGGAGATATTTCGGGAAAGTCAGGAAAATAGGTACGATAATTACCATATTGATCAGGAGGAGTTCCAAACAAGTGTCGATGACGGAATCACCAAAGGATTGAGGCAATATGTAGATCGGTCAGAGATAAATGCCAACTTTCATTCCGGGCAAGAACATTCCTCTCTTTCTTTAGGCTGCCAAAATATCCCACCTAGTGAATACGAAAACTTCATGAAAGAAATTTTGGAAGGCCGGGCAGCCGGCCAAAAAACCATCCTCTACACCCTTGTCGATGCCTCCAAAATCCCGCCTAAGGTGGAAAAGAAAGAGATAAAAGGTGAGAATAATAATAGCGGAGGAATTGCCTCCACTATCAGACAGTCAGCCAAAGCTATGGGAACTGCATTTAGTGAAGAAGGCCTAGAAGAATCAATGAAACCCATCAATAAATCCATCAATAGCCTTGCTTCCAAAAAAGAAACGGACCAACCTGATCCCTATAAACCGGCTCCCGAAGAGTCCGCTGATAACTCTACTAACAACATTGTTCCATTCATTACCACTTTATTCTTTAAGGATATAGACGAAAATAAACTTACCGACAAGCTTTTCTTTGCCAAACACCCGGAAAGAGCTCGAAGGCGAATAAAACCTGAAGAAAAAGAAGCTATTCAAGAATGGGTAATGATTCGAGATAAGCATGTCAGACCAGCATTGAGGAAAATAAAAACAGAAAGGGGAGAATCTGCACCGAAATGGGATAGGATTCGAGATAATTTCATCAATCCCGCCTTTCAAAATATCAGCTCCCAAAATAATCCAACAAAACAACCTGTAAATAACAATTCGACGACTAATTCACCACAACCAACAACTTCAGCAATACCCATTATTAAACCTTCTCAATCAACTTCCAACCCCCAAACATTAAACTTGGGTATTCTAAATTTGAAAGAAGGAGTAGGCATAAAACGAACCAATAATGGACAGGATGTGCTTGCTGTGCAGCAAAGACTTATGCATTTAGGCTTTCTTTCCTCTGCCAATTTCAAAAAAGAAAAGATTAAAGATACTACCCAACAGATCAACCACAAAAACATTCCTGCAACAATAATTGCCATTAAAGCCTTCCAAAGAGAAATGGCCTTTATTTCTGATCCTGATGGCAAAATCGACCTAAACGGAAAAACACATACCGCTTTAAATAGAGCTAATCAACCAATAGCTAATTCTTATCATCGTGTAGCTAGTTCCATTACCGCTGTTTTTGAAGGTGGAAAGCCCGATACTTTAAATACTTACGATAATGGAATTATTAGTTATGGCAGACACCAAGCAACCCTTTCTGGAGGAAATCTATATCTGGTTTTAGAAGAATTCACTAAACATTCTACCTCCAAAGGAAGTGCTGCTCTGAAGTCCTATTTACCAAGGGTGAAAAAAAAGGATAAAAGTCTCAAATACGATAAAAAATTCATCCAACTTCTTAAAGAAGTAGCATATGAACCTGTCATGCTCTCCGCTCAAGAAAAAGTGTTTAAAACACAGTATTGGGATAAATCTAAAAAATTAGCCAAAGGGCAAGGTATACAGTCGGCTTTAGGATTTGCCTTTTTCTACGACACTAAAATCCAAGGAGGATTAGAAACAGATATGAAAAAAGCAAGAAAAAACCTTGGAGGGAAAATAGGTGATACCATAAATGGCAATAAGATCACAGAAAAACAATACCTCACCACTATTATCCAAGCCCGAATCGACAGGAACCTCAAATTGGGCAAAAGACAGTTGATGGAAGGAAATTACCTTTTAGAAGAACGAGATGAACTTCAGAAAATTCTGGACTCTTCCCCAACGGACCTTACCTCATTAAAACAATTATGCTCCAAAATGGAAAAAAGACGACTAGACTCCAAAAAGTCTTATGGGAAAAAATCCAAAAAATCCAAGGAAATCAAAGGGATAAAAAAAATTCCCGATTCCAAAAACTTATCCCGTTCCCTAAGGCGGTGGATCCATAAATTTAAAGAAAGAGGGGGCCGATACCAAAAAAATGGAAACGCACTGATCACCTCTGCAACAAAGACGAGGGGTAAATTTTGGAAAGACATTATTGATTCTGGCAACATCAACTTAACAGGAGACAAATTTGGAATTTTCAAAGTCAAAAATATCCCTCTTGTAGGCTTAAAACCTGGAGCAACACTAGAATAAACTAAATACCATGAAAAAGAAAACCCGCGAAAATCAGAAAAGCCCCATCAATAGAGCTAATGCCCACGCCACTGCTTCAGATAGTACAGGGGTTTCTCTTATGCCTCCTAATCTCTCTATAAAGGCCACCCCTTCCATACAAAGAAAAAAGGGCACTATCCAACGAAATGAAAAGGATGAAAAAAAACCACATCCCATTTGGTCAACTCTGGGAAACTTAGCAAACATGAATAAAGCCAAAATTTCAGGAGCAAAAGACCTTATCGAAGCTACCAAACCTGAATCTCCCAAAAATGCTCCTACTTCAAAGGGAAGTAAAGTTGCTACAGGAATAGGTGTAGGCTTAGATGCTTTATCTGAGTTTTCAAGCCGCATGTCTGACGGAGAAGGCTTGGCTAGCGCAACAATAGGAAGTATGGCAAAAGCCGGCACATCCGCTTTTACATCTTCTAAAGGCTTTGAAAAGGCGGTCGATAAGTCTATTAATAGTTCTGGAAAATATGTAAAAAAGGCTGCCAATACTTCAAAAGGGAAAAAAGCCTTCCGAAGCGGAGCTGGCATGGCAGGATCTCTATTACAGTCTTTTGGCGCACTAACCGGTAATGAAAAAATGGAAGATGCCGGAAAGGTTATAGAGGTCGTTTCTGAATTAAACCCCAAAGGATTGGCAAAAAAGACCATAACAGAAGGAATGATGGGGTGGGCGGATGTCGGAATTGCTTTAACAAAAGGCAATAAAAAAGAAGCGCTCAGCAAGATCCACGATCAAAACCTAAGTGGCTCTAAAGGAGATATTCGACAGGGATACTCAATGGTTGCCGCCACCATTGCCGGAGACACTAGATCGATTGCTCAACTCGGCAATAGCGGTAAATTAAAAGGTCTTGGTCGTGTTGGTTGGAAACTTGGAGGAACTATGGCCAAACACGATGTTTTTGGCCTAAAAGCCAGAGAACAACGAAAATGGGATCGCGCCCGGAAACTATCTCTTTACCGATACATGATCAAAGCTAAATATGGTAGTTGGAAAACCGGCATAGGAGCGGTAAACGCTAAACGATATGAAAAAAGCTCTAAATCCTTGCAAGACCGCCTGTTCCTCGATAAACTCCGCCAAATGAAAACTCTTGATCCTAGTTTGTATAGATTGGGCTTACCATATGCTTAATAATGTTCCTTTTTTTAAGCAGCTATTTGAATTAAGGATCTCGTTAACACAATTTTTATTTTTTAAAATTCTCGCTCTTAAAAAATGAGGCTGTCTCATAAGTCTATGAGCCATCCTCTTAGGGATTCTTTTATAGTTTAGGAGATATTCTTTTTGAAAAAGGATACCCCTACACTATATGGTATTGGCAAAATGCTCAATTAGAAGCATTGTCCTTTAACATATTTTAAGAGGCCTGTTTTTTCTATAAAAATCTTCGATTTTTATAGAAAAAACAGGCCTCTTAAAGAAGAAGTTTCGTGTCTCATAACACCAATGGTGTTATGAGACACCCTCCGATCCCTACTCCACCTTCACTACCCTAACCACCCCAACAACCTCATGCTCCTCATCAAAAAACTGTACCACATAAACCCCTCCTGTTAATTGGCCTATATCAATCACCGGATCGGTAAAATGATTTGTTATGACCACTTTTCCCTGACTGCTGATAATGGAATATTGATGAATATTCTGGATTGTTCCCTCTATCCTAAAATAGTCGGTAACCGGATTTGGACTAACAGTAAAATCAATGAAGTTTGAAGCCACTTTTACATTTACGATCTCCACACATCCATCACAATTAAAACACTGCGGAAATCCCTGGTAAAAATCAACCTGATTTCCTTGTAGATATGTCCCTGAGATATCGCCTACCGACTGCACAAAATGAATAGCTCCACTGGAGGCTTCAATCGACCCGCCGATACTACCGATCGCAAACTGATCGATTTGAGCTTCTAATGACAATGGCAGGATAATTATTAATACTATATATAATTTATGGATATTTTTCATATGAATGATTTTTGGTTTGAATTCAAAAAACGATTTCAAAATATGCGCCTACCGCTTAGGCACCTCACCAAATATATCCATATCTGTTGCTCTGTCGCGAATCACTTTAAAATCTTCAAAGCCTTTGCGCACCGCTTTCACCTCCCAGTCAAATGCAAAATTACCCGTTCCGCCTTTTAGCTCTTTTACCAATATACCCTCAGCAGTCTGCTCAATTACAGCCAACCCATAGGTATCGGCATATCTTGGAGTAAGATTTACCGTCATAGTTGAAGGATTGATGATCACACTAAAATGTTCGGGAAAAGGAATAAAAACCTCACCGTTTTCCAATTGAGCCGTACCTCTTTCATAAGCAGCAGCTTCTGGTCCTTCAATACAAGCATACCAGATGCTTTTTGTAGGATCGTTTGGATGTTCAATTCTGAAGTTTTTTAGAGAAGCCGTAATAGTCGCTAATCCATCGGAGCCGATACCAATTCCTGCTAAAGAATTCCCATTTTCATCTCTAAAAGACATAGCTCCCCAATTTGGGTCTCCCGGAGTAGACATCGCAATATTGGGATTTCCATTCTCTCCATATATGGTCATAAATCCATGGCTCGGATCATTTACGCCTAAATAGGTTTTAACAGCACCGTTTTCATCCATCGTTCGAATAGCCCCTCTATTCTGGAGGTTACTATTAATATGAGAAAGCTCCACGTTTAGGTTTCCATTTGCGCCATAAGTTCTGGAATAACCGGTTCCACCATTATTACTGCTTGAAAACATCCAAATTCGTCTGTTACCATCATGATCTCTAAGAGATAAGCCCCCATTATTAGGGGCAACTCCTCCTATCGAAACATTTAAATTACCATTTTCCCCTGCAAAATTGATGTACTCATCCCCATTGTCCGCACTAAATTCCTTCCCATTCTCCGCCACCTTGGCATAGGGCACGGTCAATAACTGCGTCACTCCCACTTCTTCAAAAGCAGTCGTAGCTCCTGGGGCATAATCTACTTTCAAAAAGTTGGTCTGGTTATTCCACGGTATATCAGAGAAATTTTGAAATTGACCGCTCGTTTGTGGATTACCGGCTCCAATTTCTATCTGAAAATGTCCTACCGCATTCGTTTCTACATTTCCTTCAAATCGCTCCTGGTATAAAATTGGACCGGAATCCGAACCTCCCAAAATGCTAATCTGTATACTGATCGTCTCATTCTGTAAACAAACACCATCTGCATCTCTGGCTACTGCCTGATAACTCATCGTTTGGGGAACCTGTGCAAAGGTGATGAAGTAAGTACTCAAAAAGAAAAGGGTTGTTAAAATCTGTTTCATTTTTTAGGTTTTTTTTATTAAGAATTACCCATTAGTCGTTTCACCTAAAAAATGGTTACCGCAATAATATAATAGAGGCTGTCTCACAAGTCTATGAGCCATCCTCTTAGGGATTCTTTTATAGTTTAGGAGATATTCTTTTTGAAAAAGGATAACCCTACACTTTATGGTATAGGCAAAATGCTCAATTAGAAGCATTGTCCTTTACCATATTTTGAGAGGGCTATTTTTTATAAAAATCTTCGATTTTTATAAAAAATAGCCCTCTCAAAGAAGAAATTTTGGTAGCTCGAAACATCAAAGATGTTTTGAACCACCCTCTATTACCTAAATCACTGCTTCTCTACCTTGTAGGTAGAAAACCGTCCTTCCTCATCTGAAACTTTCAACAGATACATCGCCGCAGGCAACTGATCAACCGCAATTCGATGTACCCGCTGCCCTGAAGCCAATGGTTGCCGCAACAGCAACTTTCCGGTCAAATCAAATAACTCGGCGGTTAAGGCTTCCGTTGTCGGTGCCTCAATCATAATCCATGCATCGGTAGGGTTCGGGTAAACACCAATAGGAAAATCCAAATTGATTTCTTTGGTACTTGTAATGATCTTCTCCCGCTGGTGAAAGCCTTCAGTGAGCAATAAATTTCCTTCCTGATGCGTCGTAGTCAGCACTTCTCCCATCGTCCAGATCAATTCCAGATCATCTTGCTCAAAATGGTCACCCGCCGAACCAATGACATCGCGGGTGAGCTCTAGTTGAGCATGTAGCGAAAAAATGGTAAGTAAAAACAAAGGTAGTATTAATAACTGCTTCATAACTCTATTATCTTGATGTTTGAGTTTGGTAGTCTTTCTTATTTCTAATGGCTTCGTAGTCTTCAAAGCCCTTACGCACACACTTCACTTCCCAGTCAAATTCATAAGTACCTGTCCCGCTCATCAACTCTTTGACCTTGAAGCCTGTCGCTGTTTTTTCTATCACCGCCATCCCTTTTGATTCGGCAGATAATGGTGTCAAAATAACCGTCATCGTTTCGGGATTGGCAACGATCCGGAAAGTCTCGGAAAAAGTAATTGTCGCCTCCCCATTTTCTAACGTTGCCGTGCCTCTTTCATAAGCAGCCGCCTCAGGCCCTTCAATACAGGCATACCAGATTTCTTTATCTTCTTTTTCCGGATGATCCATTCGGAAGTTTTTCACCCCGCCATTCGCTCCATCGGCAATGATCATCCCATCTCCGTTGGAGTCTACAAACAGGGCAGCTTGTTCATTGCCAAACGCATCAAATACCCCTACTGATCCATGATTGGGATTGGCTGCAGTGGAAGATGCCACTACATTAACATTTCCATTCTGCCCCTCTGCTTCGAAATACCCTTGTCCGGAATTCAACACGGTTAAATAAGACCTCGAAAATCCAGCGCTATTAAAACAGCCCAACCAGCCATGGTTGTGATTCATGCTATTAGAGGTTAATTCTATATTGGTATTTCCGTTAGGACCATAGGTTTTAAAATACCCGGCATCATGCGAATTGGTAGAAGCCAACGTCCTGCCAAACCCACTGGTGTTCTCCGTCAATATGCTTTTCCTAACCGTTAAATCATGCGAAGGTGATGTCGTTCCGATACCGACATTTCCAAAGGGGCGATAAATATCCTGACCATCAATGGTCCACGCCAAAGTTACTCCTTGCCCATTAGTTATCTGCAATAAATTTCCATTCAAGGTCAGGTCCTGGATTTCATTAAAACTACTGGCATCGGGTAATATCACGGTATTCCCATTCTCAATACTCAAATTAGCCCCATTCACAAATAACGTCTGATCGTCCGTATCCACAAAACCGGGAAGTACTACTGAGTTCCCGTTCTCAATAGTTAAGGTGTCGTTTACTAATATCAACTGCTGCAACTCATTGGTACTATCTGCATCCGGGATGATGACCTCATTGCCTGCGGTGATCTGTAAGGTATCTCCAATAATCATCAAATGCTGCAACTCGTTGGTCGTATCTCCATCGGGTATGATCACTTCATTGCCTTCTGAAATAGATAACGTATCTCCCATCACATTTAAATACTGAATTTCATTGGCGCTACTACCATCGGGCAGGATCACCGTATTGCCATTCTCAATACTTAATTCTGCATCATCAATCATCAAGGTTTGGTCGTCACTTCCGGCTGGGAGAGTGATCATATTTCCATTTTCTATGCTTAAGTTAAATCCATTTAATATCAGATTTTGATCATCGCTATCGGGAGGCAAGGTAACTGCATTCCCTTCAGAAATGGATAAAATACTTCCATTCAAACTTAAATTTTGCAATTCATTGCTATCGTCTGCATCGGGCAGAGTTACGGTATTACCATCTGATATGCTTAAAGAAGATCCGCTTACAGAAAGATTTTGTAACTCGTTCGTCGTACTGGCATCAGGGAGGGTCACGGTATTTCCGTTCAGAATACTCAATTGACCTCCATTGACCTCCAACGTCTGATTATCCAACCCCTGAGGCAAGGTCACCTGATTGCCTCCGGAAATACTTAAAATATTATTGTTTAATGATAAGTCCTGCAATTCATTGGTGGCGCTGGCATCGGGCAAGGAAACCGAATTCCCGTTGGAAATAGAAAGGCTTCCGCCGTTTAAAGAAAGGGTCTGATCATCGCTGTCCGGGGGCAAATTCACCGCATTACCGTTACTAATACTCAATACGCTATTGGTCAGCGAAAGGATTTGATCATCGTTATCCGGAGGTAGCGTAATCGCATTTCCATCGCTGATACTCAATTGATTTCCATTGATCCCTAGTGACTGCAATTCGTTTTCATCACTGTCATCAGGTAAGGTTATCGTATTGCCATTGGAAATGGAAAGGTCGGCTCCATTGAGATTTAACGTTTGATTATCAGAACCTGACGGCAAGGTTACTTCATTCCCTCCGGAAATACTTAGAATATTATTAGCTAATGCTAATTCCTGTATTTCATTGGTTACACTTGCATCTGGCAACGTAACTGCATTACCATTCAAAATACTCAGCTGATCACCATTTATATCCAGGGTTTGACTATCGGCACCAAGAGGTAAGGTAATCTGGTTGGCTCCCGAAATACTTAAAATATTATTGTTAAGCTCCAATTCCTGAAGTTCGTTCGTGTCACTATCATCCGGAAGCATTACACTATTGCCATTGGTAATAGACAAATTGGCGCCATCCAGCATGAGTTCCTGTTGATCGGTGTCAGGGGGTAATGTGATCGTATTGCCCTCCGTAATACTCAGTTCATCGCCATTGAGCTCGAGATTTTGCAATTCATTTGTTGAGTCGGGGTCTGCAATGTTGTCTGTAAACCTAGCTCTTTCAGCATAAAGCGCATAAGGAACGCTAAGCATCTGCGATGTTCCAAGGGTTTCGAAGGAAGCCCCTCCATTTGGGTCGAGCTCTACTTCTAAAAAGAAACTACCCGCACTCCAGTCGATATCAGAGAACGTACCAAGAGTATTAATGCCTTCTCCAACATTGACAGAAAAGACACCAAAATCATTCGTTTCCGGAAAATGACGTTCCTGATAAATAACCGCACCGGCAGGATCATTTAACCGGACCGATAGCTGTAAGCCAATACTACCGGTTATGACTTCCCCTTCACTCCTGGCTATACCTTGGTATTTAATGGACTGAGGAACGGTCTGTGCTTCTACAAATAAGATCTGAAAAAAGGCAAATAGAGAGAGAAAAAGAATGCGTTTCATAATGTTGAATTTTTGTACTATTTATGTTGTCTCTCTCAATAGTCGATTAACTTCAATAATCGTTACCGTTTTAGGCTGAAAAGTTTTTATGTTTTTAAAGAGGTTATAGTAAATGGTTCAAGTGTGGATGCCAAGGCCTGTAATTAGTGCAGAATTCGGTAATAAAAAAATCCCCGCATGAGCTTTCTTAGCCCAGGCAGGGAATCGTTCTAAAACACTGTAGAGCTTACTGTTTCTCTACCTTATACGTCGAAAACACCCCTTCCTCATCTGAAATCTTCAAAAGATACATCGCCGCAGGCAACTGGTCAATAGCAATTTGATGTACCCGCTGTCCTGAAGCCAATGGTTGCCGCAATAGCAATCTCCCTGTCAAATCAAATAAATCGGCGGTTAAGGCTTCCGTTGTCGGTGCCTCAATCATAATCCATGCATCGGTAG
>CAZHOV010000048.1:0-32916 GCA_964534315.1 uncultured Saprospiraceae bacterium
CGTCATAAGTCTTATTGTTTACTGTAACATTTCCATTAAGCGTTATTTGCTTTTCAGGGTTTAAAAGTAATCCTCCCCATCCTTGTACGTTTATTTCATCAGCAGGACCTAATGTTTGGTAGAAGAAAGCGGGAGAAAAGGTAAATTTCTCACTCATCTGGATATTAAACCGCCCGTGGGCCGCGATTCTGGGATCTAATCGCTCCCCGATCCTGTTCTGGCCTTGTCCCTGAGGAGGCATGGGAGTCATACCGCCACCGGAGCCTAGCAGCCCATACCGCGGAGAATTGATATGCCCTCCGGCTACTCCCAAAATAATATCCATCCTTTCATTGAGCCGGGATTTGAATAACAACCCTACGTTTAGATCGAAGTAATCTGAATTTTCCCGCACATTGCCTCTGTCTTCTGAAACAAACGTAGTATTACCCAGCAAATTTTCTTCCACTTCATCAGGAAACCGGACATCTTCATTGTCGATCCGAATACGGCGTTGGGCCAACCCACCTTGCACACCAAGCGTCAGCACACTACCTCTGTTTTTATCCAATGCCAGGTGATAAGCTGCCGAAAGGAACCCTCCGGTATGACCATAAGCGGCACTACCGGCCTGGTCGTTATAAGCCGTAAAACCAATGCCGATCCAATCCATATCGCCCAATCCTTTAATAATCGGAGCATCTGCATAAATGGCTGGTGTACTAAAGGGTTGATCAATGACACTACGCCACTGGTCGCGATAGATGCCGCCGATGCGCACCGTACCTTCAAACGCTCCCGTATTGGCAGGGTTTAACGTTAAGGGCGACCATTCAAACAAGGAAAAGTGGATATCTTGAGCAGTTAGAGGGGCCGAAAATAACGGAATCAGAATAAAGAGTAGAATTTTTCTAATTTTCATATAAAACAGTTTAAAGATTTATCTCAGGTAAAACGGTCCTTTCCTGAAAAGTAGATCTGTAACTAAATTCATTTTTCAAATAAGGACTAAATTAAAGTAAAAATACCAATTTTTAGCTTTCTCACTATGATTCAATTGGAAATGCTGCCAAAATAGGGTTTTTTGTTAGAAAACAAATAAGTCTTAACTAAAATTATTTGATTACCAATTGCCATTTTTGTTCAATATTTGCACTGATCGCTTTGACAGACTGCTGCTGCATACAGTTGAAATGCCCCTTTGGACAAGCCTTGTATCCGATTTTTGAGCAAGGCCGGCACTTTAATCCCTCCACCTCAAAGATCGTCCCCTGCTCTTTCCCGTCTGCATAAAGCGGATACATCCCAAAAGCAGGAATGGTATTCCCCCAAATGGATACAATGGGTTTATTAAAGGCCGCCGCGATATGCATCATTCCGGTATCATGAGTGACCACTACGCTGGCCTGTTGCACTGCTGAAGCCGATTGATTGATCGACAAGAGGCCGCAAGCACTCCTTGTGTTTTCAGAACATTGACGAACGACCTCCCCGGCCACCTTTTCATCATCCTTCCCCCCTACTAAAAGGATGGGATGGTTTACAGACCGGCATAGTTCTATTATTTTATTGACCGGGAGGCGTTTGGTGGCATGGGCGCCGCCGATAGCAAACGCAATGTACCCTTTATTTACAGGAAGATCTCCAAATAGCTTAGCTATAGCCGCTTGTGTTAATTGCGCTCCTGGTGGAATAAAATAATCCAGTCCCCGACCGTCGTAAGCGATTTCCAGATGCTTAACGGTAGCCAGATAGCGATCAACGATATGCTTATCCGGAAGCCTGTCGATCTTGAAATTTGTGATCAGCCACTTTTCCCAATTCAATTTATTGAAAGCTTTGGATATTATCCCAAGTCCTCTTTTGATCTGAAAACTTCTGATATTGTTATGCAAATCGACGATCAGATTAAATTGCGCTTCACGGAGCCGTGGCAGCACTTCATAAATACTTTTTTCAATAGTATAAATATGAGAGATGTAAGGATTAGCTTCCAATACCGGACGAAACGCTTTTTTTGTAACGAAGCCAATGTCGGCGTCTAATTGTTGCTTCAAACAGCGGATAACCGGTGTCGTCAGTACAATGTCTCCGATAGAGCTAAATCGTATAATCAGTATTTTTGGCTTCATCGGGGCAAAAATAACTTTTTCTGAATACTTGTTGACTGAGGATTCTAGACATGCGTTAGGTGAATCATGTTTTACTAAAACTATTCCCTTAAAAAAACGTTAAAAAGTCATAATCGGGTATCAAGAGGTTGGACAATGGTCCTAAATTTTATATTTTTGATACTCGAAAGTTTATTATTCATAAAAATAAATCCTTCCTACGATGAAAAAATTATTATTACTTTTTGCTTTCTTCGGAGCTGTCGGCTTAGTATCTGTAAATGCTCAGGATTGCCCGTATGCTAAGAAAGCCACGGCTGAGAAGAGTGCTGCGTGTTGCTCCAAAACTGCTGCTGCTAAAGCTGCTGCTCTTGATGCAAGTATTGTTCAGCAAGTAAATGAGAAGAGCGGTGACGTTACGTACATGCGCAAGAACGTATGTGAGGTAAGCGGTAAAACTTCCTTCCAGGAAGTGAAGTATTGTACGGAGTCTAAAGCATTCATCAACGTTTCTCCTTCAGAGAAAGCTGCTGCTGAGAAAGCTTCCTTGAGCGGTAAGAAAACTTCTTGCCACGGCGCTGCTAAGTCTGCCACCGCCACTAAGGTAGGCAACGCCAAGAAGAAAGGCTGCTGCGCTTCCAAAGCAAAAGCTTCTTGCGGATCTAAAGCTTCTACAGAGAAAGCTGCTGTTTCTAAGAAAGCAAAATTGGTAAAAAGCGAGGAAGGAGCTTAATCGTAGTTTTCTCCTCCTACATAAAAATCCCTGAAAGCGTAGTCTTTCAGGGATTTTTTTAATACTCCGAATATTTTGCTCCCGTCGCCAATTGATTGAGTACAAATTTCACGGTAGGTGATAAATTGGTGGGGATCTGGTGTAGATTATGCCAGGATGCAGCTTTAAATTTACTTCGCTCCCGCGCCCGCAACTCCCCTTTGTATCTGGAGGCTCTGAAGTACAGTGTCAAACGCCGTTCTTTTTCTTTACGTTTGTGCAGGGTGTGTACCAATTCCATATCCCGCCGATACACGGTAATGCCCGCTTCCTCTCTCGTCTCCCGGATCAAGGCCTCTACGGGAGTCTCGTCATCTTCCACCTTCCCTCCAACCAGAGAATACTTCCCCCCATTGCTGCTCGTCTGCTTAAGCAACAGAATCCGATCCTCATCGATCAATATCAACCGCACTTTTATCCTGGTTTTCAGATGCCCCATAATTGAAATCTAAAAAATACAAAAATTTAAAGTTACTGCAACTTAAAAAATTATCTATTAGAACATAGATTAATTTATTGTTAATTCTCATCCCCGCTTCAAAAAACAGGGGAAATCAGACGCTGCGGGAGCACAGGTCAACCACCAAAACTACATTTTCGTTGCATTTTATCAACTCATTCCTTAAATTTATTCTTATATTTGTAGTTGAGATCAATAGTATTGAAGCTTATTTTTAAACCATTTAAGCTTTAATTGTTTGAATTTATAAGGATTAGCCCGAATACAATCCTTTCCGTTTAGATTTCCAGAACCGTATCGCTCAGATGGTTGTTCCATCTGGTGTTGTATTGTTTTTTAGATCGAAATAACTAGTCACCAATATCAACAAGCCATTATGCAGTTGAGCAAAAATAAATTGGTTTGCCATAATAATATTTTGGAAACCATTGGGAACACACCACTCATCAAACTCCAACGCGTAAGTAAAGAAATTGGAGCTACTGTGTGTGCAAAAGTTGAAGGTTTCAATCCCGGGCACTCCGCCAAAGATCGTGTTGCCAAATTCATGATCGAAAAAGCCGAAAAAGAAAGAAAAATTAAACCTGGAGATACCATCATCGAAGCGACTTCCGGAAATACCGGCTTCAGCCTGGCCATGGTCAGTGCCCTAAAAGGATACGAGTGCATCCTCACGGTCTCCAGCAAAGCTTCAAAGGAAAAGATCCGACTCCTACGCTCCATGGGAGCCCGCGTAGTCGTCTGCCCTGCAGATGCAGAACCCGAAGATCCGCGATCCTACTACTCCCAAGCGCTGCGCCTTGCAGAAGATATTCCCAACTCCTACTATATCAACCAAAATTACGACCTGGCTAACTCCGAAGCCCACTATACTTCTACCGGTCCTGAAATCTGGGAACAAACAGAAGGTAAAATAACGCACTTTGTATGCTGTGTAGGTACGGGCGGAACCATTTCCGGAACTTCCCGATACCTCAAAGAACAAAACCCGGATATCAAAGTGATCGGCGTTGATGCCTATGGGTCCGTCCTCAAAAAATACTGGGAAACCGGGATTTTTGACAAAGAAGAAATCTATTCCTACAAAATTGAAGGTCTTGGAAAAACCATCATCCCCGGAAACGTAGCCTTCGACCTCTTTGACAATATGGTCAAAGTCCATGATCGAGATAGCGCCTTCCGCTCCCGCGATATGGCTCACAAAGAAGGCCTCTTTATTGGTTATTCTAGCGGTGCCGCCGTTCAAGCCGTTTACAAAATGAAACGCGAATTCGGCCCCAACGACAAGGTAGTCGTCCTACTTCCTGACCACGGTAGCCGCTACCTGGGTAAAGTCTTTAGCGACGAGTGGATGAATGAGCAAGGATTTGAACGTGGCCGCAAACAAGCTGACTACAGCTCTCAACTCTACAGAAAATACAAACTGCGCTATCGTAGACTCTACAATAAAGTAAATCACTACTTTAAAAACCTGAGCAACGGTTAATTACCAATTAGTAGTTAGTGGTTAGTGGTTAGTGGTTAGTAATTAATAGTTAGGAGTTGGTAGTTGATAGTTTCGGTATTGACAAAGAGGTGGGGCGCTCCTATTTGAAAATAAAACTTTATAACCTCCGGAGGTTGACTTAAATAAATTTGGGTCAACCTCTTTATATTTTGATATTATGCTTACTCCTTTTTTACTTTTGATTTCCACTTTTCTGGGCACTGCCACAACCAATGCCGAGCCGGTCACCGTGCTTTCCTTTAATATTCGATATGATAACCCAGATGACAAGGGCAATCTCTGGGCCAATCGCAAAGATAAAGTGGCCCAACTTATTCAATTTCACCAAGTGGACCTGATTGGTATACAGGAAGCGCTCCATCAGCAGGTTAAAGAGTTGGAAGAACTGTTGCCTGAATTTTCCTGGGTGGGAGTTGGCCGAAATGACGGGAAGACCAAGGGAGAATATGTGCCCATCTTTTACCGAAAGGGCCGGCTGGAACTCCTGGACTCCGGTCATTTCTGGCTGTCAGAAACGCCTTATGTTCCGGGCTCCAAATCCTGGGATGCTGCAATCACCCGCATGGTGACATATGCAAAATTTAAAGACCTCCAAACCGAAAAAGAATTTTACCATTTCAATACCCATTTCGATCATAAAGGTGAACAAGCACGCCTCAATAGTGCTTTCCTAATCCACGCCAAGATCCTGAAAGAAGCCGGGGAAATAATGACCATTATCACCGGCGATTTCAACACCTCCGAAGATTCTGAAACCTACAAAGTACTGACCAGAGGCCTCTTTGACACCAGAACAGTAGCCGAAGTTGGCGGCTACGGACCGGCCTATACCTACAAAGCTTTTGATAAACCCGGTGTTGACGGCAACATTATTGACTATATTTTTATTAAAAACTATGAAGCTGTCCGGATTACCAGAAATGGCATCCTGAATGACAATTGGAATGGGAAATATCCGTCCGACCATCTTCCGGTCCTGGCAGCATTCAAATGGAAATAATACCTTTGCAATCAGCCAAAAAGTAATAATATTATGAATGCATTCCAAGCTGCTATCCTCGAAGGGATACCTGATGAATT
The DNA here is from genome assembly GCA_964534315.1 of uncultured Saprospiraceae bacterium. Lineage (GTDB taxonomy): Bacteria > Bacteroidota > Bacteroidia > Chitinophagales > Saprospiraceae > CAZHOV01. The sequence goes on from CAZHOV010000048.1 coordinate 5,910, forward strand.
ACCCCCAAGGCCATCCTATGACTCCCAGGTAAGTCATGCTCCTAAAAGAGTGATCGAAGGCGTGCTGACGGAAAAAGAAAAAAAGCTGGCCATCACCAATGCCCTCCGCTATTTCGATCCTAAACATCATGAAGTTTTAGCTCCCGAATTTGCTGAAGAGTTAGAGAAATACGGTCGTATCTACATGTATCGCTTCCGCCCCTCCTACCCCATGTATGCCCGCTCTATTCACGAATATCCGCATCAATCCAAGCAGGCGGCTTCTATTATGCTAATGATCCAGAACAACCTGGATCCCAAAGTGGCCAAACACCCGCACGAGCTCATCACCTATGGTGGAAACGGCGCTGTCTTCCAAAACTGGGCGCAATACCGCATAACCATGAAGTACTTGGCCGAAATGACCGACGAGCAGACCCTCGTGCTTTATTCCGGACATCCGCTCGGACTTTTTCCAGCACATAAAGAAGCCCCCAGAGTAGTGGTCACTAATGGTATGATGATACCCAATCACTCCACTAAAAATGATTGGAATAAATACAATGCGCTGGGAGTCACCTCCTATGGCCAAATGACTGCCGGGTCTTTTATGTATATCGGCCCACAGGGTATTGTGCATGGTACGACGATCACGCTGCTGAATGCCGGCCGGATCATGGGCTTAGGTGCTGATGATTTGAAAGGAAAGGTTTATCTCACTTCAGGTCTTGGCGGTATGTCGGGCGCTCAGGCACTGGCGGCTGTGGTTACCGGCGCGGTGGGCGTCATTGCAGAGATCGACCCCGACGCCATACAGCAGCGATTAACGGATGGGTACATCAAAGAAGAAAATATTTACAAAGACCTTGATCAATTAATCCACAGCATCGAAGCGTCCAAAAAGAAAAAAGAAGGCATAGCGTTGATCTATGCCGGAAATATTGTGGACCTGTGGGAAAAGCTGGTCGCTGAAAACATCCAGATCGAGTTGGGCTCCGACCAAACTTCTTTACATAATATTGACGACCTCGGTTATTGCCCGTGCGGTTACACCTTTGAACAAGCTAAGGTACTGCTGGATACCAATAAAGAAAAATTCATGGAGGAGGTGCGCTCTACTTTGCGCCGCCACGTTGATGCCATCAATACGATGACCGAGAGAGGTATGTACTTTTGGGATTATGGTAATGCTTTCCTTAAGGAAGCCGGCCTTGCCGATGCCGATATTTGGAAAAATAAGGAAGAAGAATTATATAAATACCCGTCTTACGTTGAAGATATCATGGGGCCCATGTGCTTCGATTACGGCTTTGGCCCTTTCCGCTGGGTGTGTACTTCCGGTACAGAAGAAGATCTGAACAAAACTGATAAAATCGCTTCTGATATCTTGAAAAAAATGTACGAAGTGGCCCCCGAAGAAATCAAGGGGCAGTTAAGAGATAACATCCACTGGATAGATACCGCCGAAGAGAACATACCTATTGTCGGTTCTAAATCACGGATCTTATACGCCGATGCGGAAGGTCGTATCAAGATAGCGGAAGCATTCAATAAGGCCATTGCTGCCGGGGAGATTTCGGCTCCGATTGTTTTGGGTAGGGACCACCACGATGTCTCGGGCACCGACTCTCCTTATCGCGAAACGTCGAATATTTATGACGGTTCCAAATTCACTGCAGATATGGCGGTGCATAATTTTGTTGGCGACGCTTTCCGAGGTGCTACCTGGGTATCCTTACACAATGGAGGCGGCGTAGGCTGGGGAGAAGTGATGAACGGCGGCTTCGGTATGGTGTTGGACGGCAGTCCCGAAGCAGATCGACGGCTAAAGAGCATGTTATTCTGGGATGTAAACAATGGTATTGCCCGCAGATCATGGGCACGCAATAAAGAGGCCATGTTTACCGCTCAAAAGGCGATGGAAGCAGAGCCTAACTTGAAGATTACGATGCCGAATTTAGTGGACGAGGCAGTATTACAAAAGGTTGTAAAAGAAAAGGTCTGAACCGGTACCGGTTCAGACCTTTTCTTTTACAACCCTCCAAAAACTCCTTCATGTCCGGCAAAGCCGTTGGGTTGTCCAGCTCCAAATCGTTCCACTTTTTGGATTCCCCGCCAAATGGTTCTTTCCGGTGCTGTAGCATACATGAAGGTTAGTACTTTGGCGGCGGATGCGGTTTTGGGCTTTGCTGTCTTACGGGCTGTAAAGCTGGTTGTGTTTTTGGGAGTAAGTCGTTTAAAATACGGTTTAGAATTTCTGCTAAATTTTTCATGGCAATAGTTTTAAGATATGTGGGATAAAACGTTATAATATTTTCTTTCAGTTATATATTGCAAAAGAACAAATAAGTTACCTCTTTCGCATTACAATTTTCTTTACTACATCCAAAACGTTGCCAAAAATGCATTTCCTATAAAAATAGTTAGATTTAAAGGTATTTTAACAGAAATAATTCTAATTCGCATCAATCACTTCCCCCGAACCCGTAATCATCACATCAATCACCGGATTGCCCTTAAAAAATACATTACCGCTCCCCGAAATTCGAACATCAAGAAACTCTGCAACGGTTACCTGGGCATCACCGGAACCAGAAATGTCGATATCGGCCTCTCTGACCGGCAGACCAAAAGCAGCCAGACTACCTGAACCAATGATCCGGAGATCCAACTCGTCGGCTTCTCCTTCCAAAATAATCTGCCCCGATCCAGGAATGCGCACATCTACATCGTCGGCCAATAAGCCCAGATCAATTTTCCCGGACCCCGGAATACGCAGATCCATATCATTGACCTCAAAGATGTTTTGCCCAAAAATCTCTCCGGAGCCGGAAATCTCCAGATACCGGATATCCGGCATGGTGATAAAGATCTTCAGCGGTTGATAATTCTGAACACATCCGTCAAATTCGATCTCCCAAACGCCATTGCGAACATCCCGGTCTAACCGATCAATAATATTCCCTTGACCCTCTACAATTACTTCCCGGTTGGACCCTTGGGTAATGTATACATTCCCCGACGAATAGAGCTCCACTCCACTAAAATGTGCCAATGGCAGCACCACCGAAACAATGCCCCCCTGCCCTTCCACACAATCAAATATGCCTCCATCATCGTCATCATCAACATCAATATAACAAGCCGAAATACTCAATGCGACAAATGCTGCTAATGCGATTAACCAATTTAGTTTTTTCATCTTATTATAAATTTAGTTAAATGTTTAAATTTGACAGTTCACCCCAGAGGCTGGCTCTAAATTAGCTACCCCCTCACCAATATATTTTTAATAATAAATTGTTAGGTATGGGTTTAGCTGTTTAGCGAGATAATAGTATTTATCTTTGTGGTCCTGTAAATCCCCCCTGTACCCCTGTACCCCTGTACCCTTTGTACCTTCGTACCTTTGTACCCAATGTCCCCTTGTCACCCTGCTACCTTGTTACCTCGTACCCTTTGTACCCAATGTCCCCTTGTCACCCTGCTACCTTGCTACCTTGTTACCTTGTTACCTTGTTACCTTGTTACCTTGTTACCTTGTTACCTCGTTACCTTGTTACCTTGTTACCTCGTTACCTTGTTACCTTGTTACCTTGTTACCTCGTATCCTTTGTCCCCTTTATACCCCTGCACCTTTACCCCCCTTGTACCCTTTGTACCTTCGTACCCAATGTACCCTTGTACCCTTTGTACCTTTGTACCCAATGTCCCCTTGTCCCCCTGCTACCCTGTTACCCTGTTACCCTGTTACCTTGTTACCTCGTCCCCTTTACACCTTTATCCCCCTTGTTACCTTGTCCCCCTGCTACCCTGTTACCCTGTTACCTGCACCCCCTCCTCCGGTTCCTTCCGAACCAGCCCAGTTTAAGAGAGACTCCGGCCAGGAAACCACTTACGTCATTGTCGTTAAAGGGTTGAGCGTCGTTGATACCATTGACATGGCGATAAGCGCCGTATCCGGCAATCCGGAACCAGGATGCGACATTGAGTTCTAATCCAATCTGCGGAGTAAGGACGAAAATATTGTCTTCGTTGCTCAGCTCATTATTGAGGTCAATAACGGCAGCACCCCAACCTACTCTCGTGCCAATGTAGGGGTGAATTAACCGATAGGGCTGGTGGGTGTAAAATAGCTCTAATCCGCCATGAACGATATCGAGCTGATCTACTTCGTCGTTTTCGATCCAGCCATGATAATCAGCAGCAGCAAGGCCGTAGATACCAAATGAAAAATTATCCAAAATTAAACCGATCGAACCGCCTCCACTCCAGTGGCTGCCATCGTCATCGAAGGTACCCGATTCGAACGTCGGAGCAATGTAGAAGCCCTCGCGCTGTGTTTTTCTGAAAAGCGTTTCATCTTGTGCATGTAGTTGGGTAGCCATTATCAGTAAGACGGCCAAAAACAAGAACTTTCTCATAATGATATTTTTTAATAAGGAAAATAATTTTTTAGGTTAAAACCGGACACCAACCTGTCCGCCAATCCAACACTTTATATTTGTTCGTTTATTAGTGTGATCAATCAACGTATAGGGAGCAATATCAGACCCGCTTATCAGCCCGTCTGCTCCTTCCACCCTGGAGAAAACAGTATTGAAACCAGGGCCAAAGAACAAGCTGGTCCTTTCCCGCAGACGGATATCCACAGTAGGTCTGAATTGCAAAAGCCAGTTCATTTCATCCGTAAAAATTTCCTGTTCATTTACGTGTGATAAGATCATTTCAAAATTCCATCCGGAACGTTTACTCATTGTTATGTAGGTGCCGATGCCATATCCTAAGCCCCAGTAAAACTGATCGGGACGCATACCAAACTGGAAAATATTGTAAAATTGCCGGGACCCCAGTTTCAGACCACCTTGCAGGTAATAGACATCTCCTGCTCCGATCTCGACCCGGTTATAGCCTTTTTTTACCAGGTTAAGCAGCCCAAACGAAGCTCCGGTAATGGTATCGCATATATTGACCAATCCCAACTGAAATCCAATGACGGTATCTGCTTTATTTAATCCGCTAATCTGGAAATCCTCTACCTTCCGGGCTCTGTTAAAGAACATGCTGAGTTGCCGCGTTACCGTTGCTGAGCTAAAATTAAAGATACCAGCTAGCTGCATACCTTGAGCTGAGCCGTTCACGATATTTCCAAATCCTGCCGATTGAAACCCGGTCATCTCATTATCGACCACATTGAATAGCATTGCCAGTTGTACGCCTCTGGTTTTACCTTTATTGATATTAAATAATCCACTCATTTGTATGCCTGACATTTCTCCCTGAACCACGTTAAGCATCCCGGCTAATTGCAACCCTTTTACATCTTGACGTATGGAGTTCACCCCAATTCCAAATTCCATCCCATGCAACCGTTCGTGATGCCCTAAGAGGATATTTACAGACAACCGGTTCGTTTGCTCTCCGGCCCCTTCCGCATTAATACCCACCCCCGGAAAAACGGTCAGCTGGAAATCGTTGTATTCTTTTTTTCCCCAGTAGCCATAATCGGGGGCTAGTGCAACCGTTCCATGCTTTTGATAGGAAATAGTTACCCCATAGTCCAACAGCTTTATATCCGGTACTTCGATTGGATCTACAGGAGTCATGCGTTCCGGAAGCTTTAATTTTTGCTCGTATTCGCCCAATACGGGGGCATTTTTCCGGTTAGCATCCATTCGCAAAACGATCTGATTATCAATGGCTCTAAAAACAACTCCGCAGGGTTCCAGCATGCCGGCCAGCGCTTTGCCCAATGGCATATTCTCAACAGTAAAATATACCTGATAATCCAGCGGAAGGTATTCCTTGCTGTAAGAAAAATAAACCTGGTACTTTGTACTGATATCTTTTAAGACTTCCTCTAATTTTAACCCTTCATAGCTTAGGTTAACACTATGATCTATACTCCGCTGCTGACCGGATGTCAGTAGAAAACAAGAGCATAAAAAGGCGACCAGCATCAATCGGATCATGATCAATGTTTTTTTAGCTATTAGCATCCATTTCAATCCAGTGAAATGTTCAGTAAAATTTTAGCAACAATCAATGAGGAATGTTTCTGTATTAGTTGCATCCGGCTCCGGAAAACACATAGTTCTTTCCGTTTTCCTCGACCGTCAGGTTTAACCCGAAAGAAAGCGTTTCGAGCAGGGGCTTTAATTCGGGATCGACAAATTCCCCATTGAAGGTACAGTTGAGGATAGCGGGGTTTTCCACTTCAATCCTGATATGGTAATATCTTTCCAGTGTTTCAATGACCTGACCAACCGGAGTATCATCAAATAAAAATCGCTTTGATTTCCATGCCATTACGTTTTGGTCCGTATTGGCTTCTGTCCGCATGATTTTTTCTTTTTTTTCATAGACGGCGCGTTTTCCCTTTTCCAAAAGTTGCTGTTGATCGGATTTTTTCTCTTTGAAAGCTACTTTTCCGTGCGCTACGGTCACCTCTACCCGATCTTCTTGAGGATAAGCCCGCACATTGAAAGCGGTACCCAGCACCACGGTTTCGGTTGGGCCGGAAACTACGGTGAATTCAGCGCCTTCTTTTTTGGCTACCTCAAAAAAAGCTTCCCCTTCGAGGGTGACGTGGCGTTGTTCAAACGATTTGACATAGGTCAGTTTGGTGCGTTCATTCAGTAAAATAGTGCTACCGTCCGGAAGTTCGTATTGCTTGTTCTCGTCGGGTCCGGTCTGTAAAACGGCGATTTCTTCTTTAGAATAAAAGAAGTCGCTATTGAGCCAAAAAACGGCTCCAAGTAAAAGAAGAATCGCAGCAGCCATTCTAAACCACCTATAATTTTTATGGGCCCCTCCAATCTTCCGCATGCCTTTAGGTTCCAACTTTTCTTCGATAGCGTTCCATACGTCATCTGCTCCTTCTGGAGCGGGGGCCTCGGTCGTTTCGGCACTATTCCATATGGTAGTCAATTCTTCAAAGAGCATACGGTGTTCAGGAGCAGCATTAACCCAATTCATTAATTGCTCCTGTTCTTGATCAGAAAGTTCGCCGGCCAGGTATCTTCCAATTAATTCGGTATATCGTTCCTCATGCTGCATTTTTTGTTATTCTATTTAGTAGACGCAGAGATTTGACCTCTCCCCTATGCTCTTGTCAATTTTTTTTTATAAATATTCCTTTAATTCTTCTCTCATAATTTTCAGTGCCTTACCCATCTGGTTTTCAACAGTTTTAATTGATATTCCCATACATTCTCCAATCTCTTTATAGGAGAACTGCTCATATCTGCTGAGTAAAAAAACCTGCTTACACCTTGGGGGGAGCTGGTCAATAGCTTCCTTTACTTTTTGCTTAAGTTCATTTTGAAGTACAGACTGGTCGCCAGATTGAGCAGAGGGGACTGCACGAACTGATCCGTCTAGTGACTCAAGTTGTACTTTTTTATTTTTTCGCAGGTAAGAAATCGACTCATTAACAGCCATTCGCTTTAGATAGGCTGCTGTGGAAGTCTGAATATTCAACTGTTCTCTTTTCACCCAGAGTTTTACAAAGACCTCCTGAATGATGTCCTTGACCGTTTCTGCATTTTGCACAAATCGGTATACTGTTTGAAAAAGCAAGGGGTAGAATTGCTTAAACAATTGTTGGAGTGCGGCCTTATCTCCCTTTTTTAACCGTTCTACTATATGTTGGAATTGGTCGATAAAAAAGAAATTGTCTGATTTATTTATTAAATTCCGATCTTTTAAGAATTTTCATAACCATTACAGCAGTTTCACTCAATTGAAATGCAGCTTTGGTCTCATAAGATAACATATTCATAATTTGATCGTAATCTCCATGTACAAATGTACTCATACTATTGGTTTGAATCTCAATATTTTCGTAAGATTGCAACCGTTCAATAAATTTTATGATCGGCGGTTCGAAAGTGGCATCCATCGGATAAAAGCTTAATTCGACTGATATATTCATAATGCTCTTGTAAATTTTTTATATTCAGAATTTAAAAATTCTCCGGCTGCTAAAGTACAGGATTAATTGATTAAATGATCAATTGATCCTATAGGATTCTTGAAAAAGGATATAAATCCATAATTTTACAAATGAATTTTCCTGAATATCAATATGGTAGCAAAGAAAAAGAAAAAATCGGGGCAACTATCGCTTAAAATTGGAATGAATGATGAACGCATCCCAAAATTGGTGGGAATGGGGTTATTATTCTTGGCCATTTACCTGTTCATTGCCTTTACGTCTCATTTATTTACCTGGAAGGTGGATCAGGATACAGCCTATGAGCCCACCTGGGATATGCTAATGAATCCGGAAATTGAGGTTCAAAATTGGCTGGGCCGCCTGGGAGCTATTATTTCCAATATTTTCTTCTTTTGGGGCTTTGGTATTCCATCCTATATCTTTGTACTCATTTTCACCCGCTTCGGTATTGCCTTCATCAAGCACGGAGCCGGAGGATGGCGTTCACAGATGGGCGCATTAAGAGCCTCTGTGATTTTTATGCTCATCCTCTCTATTTTTCTTGAATTTGTGTTCGGCGGTTCTGAATTCCCATGGGGCGGAGCTTTCGGCATGAGTGTCAGCACCTGGATGACCAGCTTCGTCGGAACGGTGGGCATGATCGCCCTGTTCATTTTCGCCTTTTTTGGTTTTTTGATCTGGACCTTCAATCCAAGCTACCACGATCTTTCTCCCAACCGGATGCGCTATAATGCAAAAGTAATTTGGGAAGATATCCAATCCGGACAGATCTGGAAACCGAAACGTAAAGCTAAAATGCCATCTAACGCTGTAAAAGAGCAACCCAAAGCACTTAAACCTGGAAATATAAGTGCCAATAAGGAGGATGAAAAAACTGTTGCCACTCCAAAAACCCCACCTAAGCCCAAAACAGCCGAGGAAAATCAGTTGTCATTTGAACTGGAAAAGGATGAAAAAAAACCTGAAAAGAAACCTGTCCTGGATAAGGAAAATGCAGAGTTGGAAATCGAAAAACCCAACCCGGAACCAGGAGAGGCCCCTACCAGCATAAAAAATCCGTTTGACCGCGAATCAACAAATCCGGAAGAGGACCTTGAACCCTACGATCCGACACTCGAGCTTTCTACCTACGAGCATCCGGTCCTGGCCTTATTAGAAGACTATTCAGATCAAAAGGTGGAGATCGACCGTTCCGAATTGGAAAACAATAAAGACCAGATTATTGAGACATTACTCAATTACAAAATAGAAATTACCAAAATAAAAGCTACGATAGGCCCGACGGTCACCCTGTACGAAATTATTCCGGCTCCGGGCGTACGTATTTCCAAGATCAAAAACCTGGAAGACGATATAGCGCTAAGTTTGGCTGCTCTCGGTATTCGAATTATTGCTCCCATTCCCGGAAGAGGAACCATCGGTATTGAAGTACCTAATAAAAATAAACAGATCGTCTCCCTCAAAGAGGTGTTGGCCTCCGAGCAGTTTAAGCGAGGTAAAATGGAGTTGCCCATAGCCTTAGGAAAAACTATCTCCAATGAGGTGTTTATCGCGGACCTGGCTAAGATGCCTCACCTGTTGATCGCAGGGGCTACGGGGCAGGGTAAGTCTGTAGGCATCAATACCGTCATTACCTCTTTACTTTATAAAAAGCACCCTTCTCAAGTCAAATTTGTACTCATCGACCCCAAAAAGGTAGAGCTTTTCCCCTATTCCAAACTGGAAAACCATTTCCTTACTTATCTCCCCAATCTGGATGAGCCTATCGTGACGGACACCACCAAAGTTATCCATACGCTCAATTCCCTGCTTATTGAGATGGAGCAGCGCTATAATCTACTCAAGAAAGCGCATTCCAGAAATATTAAGGAGTACAATACTAAGTTTGTTGCCCGCAAGCTAAATCCCGAAAAAGGCCATCGATTTATGCCGTTTATTGTGCTGATTATTGATGAGTTTGCCGACCTGATCATGACTGCCGGTAAAGAAGTTGAACTACCTATTGGCCGCTTGGCCCAACTCTCCAGAGCGGTGGGCATTCACCTGATCATCGCTACTCAGCGTCCTTCGGTCAATATAATTACCGGGGTAATCAAAGCGAACTTCCCTGCCCGGATTGCTTTTAAGGTGATTTCCAAAGTAGATTCCCGAACGATTCTGGATACCGGAGGTGCCGATCGCCTGATCGGAAGAGGGGACATGCTCCTTTCTTTTGGTAGCGACCTGATCCGGCTCCAATGCGCTTTTATCGATACGCCTGAGGTGGAGCGTGTCATTAATTTCATTTCAGAACAACAGGCTTTTCCTACCCCGTATTTCCTACCCGAATTTGTCGGTGATGATGCTGAGCATCAAGACGGTGGCTTCAGTAAAGAAGATCTGGATGAGATGTTTCCCGATGCTGCCAGGTTAGTTGTCCAAAACCAGCATGGTTCCACCTCTATGATCCAAAGGCGACTCAAACTCGGGTACAACCGAGCCGGCCGTATCATGGACCAACTGGAATCCTTCGGCATCGTTGGTCCCAGTGAGGGAAGTAAAGCCCGCGAAGTCCTCTTTTACGACGAAATGGAATTGGAGCGATTCTTGGAGGATCTTAAAAAGTAGGTTCAGCCTTTCTATTATTAAACAATCTATAGCTTTTAATTATTTAATTATTCCCTAACAAATAATTAAGATTTTAAAACCGTTCTATCTCCAAACGAAACCTGAAAAAATGCATAAATTACTGATTTTACTTTTTACTATTGGCACGATAACTGTTTTTGGTCAAAGCAAAAACACTTACAGTACTTCTGCCGATGCTGATCCTAAAGCAAAAGCAACCCTTGATAAACTTCGCAAAAAATACGAAAGCTTCAACTCCCTGGAGGCTACTTTCACCTTAACGATTGAAGTGCCCGAGCAACCAGAGGAAATACAACAAGGTACGCTGGCTCAAAAAGGTGACAAGTATCGCTTAGAACTCAACGACCAGCATGTATATAGCGATGGCCAAAGCCTTTGGTTATATCTAAAAAATAATAATGAAGTACAAATTAACAACGTAGACGAAACAAGTGAAGAAGGTGAAATTCTTTCCCCTAAAGACATGTTAAAAATTTACGAGAAGGAAAATTATACCTACGCCCTCACCAAAGCGTTTACCGAAAATGGCAGGTTGGTTGAACAAATCGAATTTAAACCGCTAGATGAGTATTCCGAATACGCTAAACTTCGACTAACAGTCGATAAGAAAAATAATGATATTGCCCGCATCAAAGTATTTTCTAAAGATGGCTCCCGCTACACGTTGGAGATGACCTCCTTAACGCCAAATAAAAACTTCCAAGACAGCTACTTCGTCTTCAATCCGGATAACTTCCCTGGCATCTATGTCGAAGATTTGCGGATTGATTGATTTTAAAAATTAGGAAATAAAAAAGCTCGAAACGCTTGCTCGCGTTTCGAGCTTTTTTATTTCCTAATTTCCATTCTTCTTATTCTCCTACTTTCCTATCTTCTTCTTACCTTCGAAAATCGTAATCAACAATAGTTCAGCAATGGGAATCAAATCCTTTTTAGTAAAACCTTTTGCCAACCGGACGGTGAAATCGATCCGGAAATGGGCAGATCGTGCAGTAGATATACAGGAAACCATCTTTCATAACCTGATCAAGAAAGCAGCTAATACCACTTTTGGAAGAGATCACGACTTCAGCGGGATAAAAAGCCATGATGATTTTAAAGAAAGAGTGCCGATAAAAGATTATGAGGGAATCCGGGGTTATGTAGAGCAAATAATTGAGGGGCAATCTGATGTGCTCTGGCCAGGAAAACCGGCTTATTTCGCCAAAACGTCGGGCACTACTTCCGGGGTCAAGTACATCCCCATTTCAAAAGATAGCCTTCCCAGCCATGTAGGTACCAGCCGGATCGCCGCCTTTAATTATATTGGTAAAACTGGAAATGGTAAATTCCTGGACGGAAAGATGATTTTCCTTTCCGGAAGCCCAGAATTGATCCAGAAAGGAGGGGTCAATACTGGTCGGCTCTCAGGTATTGTTAACCATCACGTGCCTTCTTGGCTGCGAACCAACCAACTCCCTTCCTTTGAAACCAACTGTATTGAAGAATGGGAAGAAAAGCTGGAAAAAGTCATCGACGAGACGATAAACCAAGATATGCGCATGATCAGCGGAATTCCTCCCTGGGTGCAGATGTATTATGAGCGGTTGGTGGAGCGAAGCGGCAAAGGCACCATAAAAGAACTCTTCCCCAATTTTTCCCTCTTTGTTTACGGAGGGGTCAACTATGAGCCCTACCGTGCATCTATGGAACGATTGATCGGAGAACGAATTGACAGCCTGGAGACCTACCCCGCTTCCGAAGGATTTGTGGCTTTTCAGGATTGCTTCCCGCACGAAGGGCTTCTGTTGAATGTCAATGCCGGGATGTTTTTCGAATTTGTACCAGCTGAAGAAGTATTTAATGAAAACCCAACCCGGCTTTCTCTGGGCGAGGTTGAAAAGGATATCAACTATGCGCTAATCATCAATAGTAATGCCGGGCTGTGGGGCTATAACCTTGGCGACACCGTAGCTTTTACCTCTTTAAATCCCTACCGATTGAAAGTTACCGGCCGCATCAAACATTTTATTTCTGCATTTGGAGAGCATGTTATTGGCAAAGAAGTAGAAGAAGCTCTTTTTGAAGCTGCCGCCGAAGCTGGTGTTCAGGTCGTCGAATTTACGGTTGCCCCTCAGGTCAATCCGCCAGAAGGGGGGCTCCCCTATCATGAATGGTTTATTGAATTTGAGCAACCTCCCACCGCGTTGGATCAATTTGCCAAGCGTGTGGATGAACTCATGGAGAAGCAAAACATCTATTATGCGGACCTGACCCGCGGAAAGATTCTCCGACCGCTAAAGATCAGCGTATTGGAGAAAAATGCCTTCCGAAATTATATGAAATCCAAAGGGAAATTAGGAGGTCAAAACAAGGTTCCCCGATTGGCTAATGACAGAAGTTTAGCCGATGAGTTAATAGCGTATCAGAAAAAAACGACCCCATGAAGCCAAGCACAATCCGTACCAACATATGGAAGATCAGCAGCGTTATCCGGTCGGAGGCCAATGATGCGCTGGCTGTGGAAGAACCGCTGGAAATCCGGCTCCTCTTTGGCCCAGTAACAAACAAAGAGAAAAAAAGTATCTCCGTCACTATGCGAACGCCTGGAAATGATGCCGAATTGGCGCTTGGTTTTTTATTTACGGAAGGTATTATATCCGGAATGGACCAGGTAGAGTCTATCCAACCTTTACAAACTATTTTTCAAAACCAGCTGATCGAAAATATTATTTTAGTGGCTTTACCCCCTTCTACCAAAGTGGATCTTTCTAAACTGGAACGTCATTTTTACACTTCTTCAAGCTGTGGAGTTTGTGGAAAGACATCTATTGAAGCGGTTCAGCACAACTTACCTCCAATGCTCCCTCAGCAAAAACCTCAATTTTCCAGTAAGATCATCCACTTACTCCCCAAGAGATTAAAGCATGCCCAGACGGTTTTTCGTTCAACCGGCGGTTTGCATGCCGCGGCTTTTTTTGATACATACGGTAACCTAAAACTACTTCGCGAAGATATAGGACGCCACAACGCGATGGATAAATTGATCGGTGCTTCTATCCGCAACGGCTATCCTTCATTGGAAGAAGGCATCGTTTTGGTAAGCGGAAGAGCAAGCTTTGAATTAGTTCAAAAAGCGCTGATGGCAGGGATACCCGCTATGGCTGCTGTCGGAGCCCCATCGAGTCTTGCTGTTGAACTGGCACGAGAAAATGGAATGGCCTTGCTAGGTTTTGTCAGAGATGACCGCTTTAATATTTATTCAGAACCCGAAATGGTATTGTAAATTTTTAATAATTTAAATACATTTGCAACCTTTATATTCAAATTATTAAATCAATAAGCGTATTATTATTATGGGAAAAGGAGATAAAAAATCTAAAAAAGGAAAAATCTGGAGAAGCTCTTACGGAAAGTCTCGCCCTAAGAAAAAGAATATTCAAAAGCATACCGACAAGAAAAAAGATGAGAACGAATAGTTTTTCGTAGGAGTTGTTTATGAAAGTACGAATTAAAGGCAATTCCTTAAGATTTAGGCTAAGCGAAGAAGACCTGGAGCAATTTGCTCAGCAGGGAAGCGTTGTATCTACCATTGAATTTGGCCCGGATCTCTCCCAGCAGTTGCGCTTCAGCTTGGAGTCTTCTTCTGATATGCGCATTCATTCTACCTTTACGGAACAACAAATAACCGTTTTTATCCCTGAAGAAACGGCCCGCCTATGGACGTCCACCGACTTGATCACACTTAAGGGGACGCAACCTATCGATCAGCACCGGCAATTATCGCTGCTTATTGAGAAAGATCTTCCTTGTGAGCATCCGAAGAAATAATACTCAATGAGAAAGATTGTCCTTTACTATACTTTAAGAGGCCTGTTTTTTCTGTAAAAATCAAAGATTTTTACAGAAAAAACAGGCCTCTTAAAGAAGAAAGTTTGATAGCTTATAACGCCAAAGGTGTTATGAGGCACCTTTTAGTTTAATCGACGACTAATTTGCCGGTAGCCAATTGGCCTTTTTTATTTTCGAATCGATAAAAGTAGATGCCACTTTCCAACGTTCCTCGCTTCACTTCCAGGAGTTGATCATTAGTTATGAATTGCCGGACAGTTTTGCCCAGCATGTCAAATAGGGTAAATTCTACCTCACCTTCAAAAGCTGACAGATCGAAAGAGGTAGAAATTGACATGGGATTGGGAAAAGCCTCAACCACCTGATTGACCTTCCCTACTTTTTCTACATTTGAAATAACCGGTTGGTTCATACCTGTCGTATCATCCGTATACATCATAATGGTGACCATCATCTCATCATCGGAGGTGGGGCCAAAATTGACGGGGGTAGGGCCGAAGTTTTCCCATTTAGCTTCCTGAATAAATCCGTTGCCCTGGCCGCCAAATTGCATCGGCAGGAGCGGATAAAAGGTTCTTGGAGGAATATGCTGATAATCGAAGTAGGGCGAGACACAACCGGGAATACCTCCCGAACAGGAACCATCGTAAAACAGGTCTCCAAATCCGCCGCCTGGCGTGCGGTTATACATTTTATAACCTACTCCCCATTGATGGGTATGGCCCATTACCAGCCAGAGAAACTTTTCTCCGATATTGGGGTTAACGACCTGGTAATGCGTAACAGTATTTCCGTTATTAGGTATTGGAATATCATAATTGATAAGCAATTCCGTATGCATTTCGTGTAGGGCGGTACCAAGCGGTTGCGTATAGACATTTATATATACTTCTGCTTGATAAACCTGGCCGGACGAATAATTGATGTAGTGGGAGTTGAGATCGAGGACCAGGTCATTATCCCAGAGAAAGGCAGTTTTTTCGGGTAGTTCTATGTCAGATTGTTCTTGCACGGCTGCGACCAGGCTGATTTGGGAATGGTCCGGATTCAATCTGAAGCCATCCTGAATATTTGCTCCGCCGTTGCCTGTAAAATTGTAAATGATCATATGATGAGAATAGTTAGACATGAGTATCTCAATGCGTTTGACTTCTACATCATCGGGCATTTGCAGTTCGTATTTTTGGAAATATTCCACCTCCCCGCCGGGTTCCAAATAGAAGGGGCCCATTTTGATTTGAAAACCTTCGCCGGCGGCAGGAACTTCCGGGGCGCCGTCGGGAAAACTTTTTAAGCCGGAGGTATAAAAATCAGCAATAACTTGCTCCTCTACAACATTGGAGTTCAAGGGTGCTCCGAAGAAGATCCATTGCCGGATCAATTCTTTTTCCTCTTCAGTCAATTGGGGCTGTCCTGCCGGAGGTTGGCTTTCCCCCTCTTCCGATTCCAACGAGATCGTAGGTTCGAGATCCTGATTTATTTTCCGGAATAGATAGCTAAGGTCCTGCCGGCCAGGATATACGTAACGATACCCTTTTGAGGCGGCAAAAGTGTTAGCAGGCGTTACATTTACTAGATTATTGTAAACATCAAGGGTTTTTTCTGCTACCGTAGCCCCTTCACCTTCCAGGTCTAATCCGGCTTCCGGGTTAGCCGATCCATGACAGGAAACACATTTATTCTGAAAAATCTGATAGACTTCCATCGCGGTAGACTGTCCGTAAATAATGCTGGAAATGCAGAGAAAGAGAAGGGTGTAAAGAAGTTTCATGGTTAAGATTTTTTTAATTTTCTTAAAAGTACTAATATTTTTTTTTAATTTTACATCTGATTTTTTTTAAATCAAACTTATTTTAAAGCATTCGTCAAAGGAGTTTTCGGACTCCTTTGTTTTTTCCATACAACTCGCCCCCTCCTTTTTGACTCCTTTATATTGATAATTAGAAATTAAATCATTATCTTTGCGGACTTATGAAATTATCTTTTTTTCCTTCGATTATAGCAATTGTTTTCATTTGTTTAAGTTTAATAGGTTGCCGTACAGAGTTTGAGCGGATTCGAGCATCTGGAGATACGGAATTGATTTATGAAAAGGCGATGACTTATTATGAGGAAGGAGATTATTTGAGAGCTCAGACGTTATTGGAATTGATCATTAGTAGTTATAGGGGGAAAAAAGAAGCGGAACAGATTTACTTCAAATTTGCTTACACCCATTTTTATCAGGGTAAATACATACTAGCTTCTTATTATTTTAAGAATTTTGCGAATACGTTTACAACGAGCCCTCTGAGAGAAGAAGCTGATTATATGGCCTCATTCTCCAATTATAAAATGTCTCCATCTTATCGTCTTGATCAGAGTTTTACCAAAGAAGCCATTGAGGGTTTTCAGACTTTCGTTAATATGTACCCTACTAGCTCCAAGGTGGAAAAATGTAATTTGTTGATCGACGAGATGCGTCGAAAATTGGAAAAGAAAACCTTTGAAAAAGCAGAATTGTATTTTAACCTCAAGCAGTACCAGTCAGCGGTGCATTCTTTTGAAAATTTGCTAAAAGATTTTCCGGAATCACCGGATGCGGAGCGAGTCCGCTATATGATTGTTAAAGCTAAATATTTATTAGCTTCTAACAGTATCGCCGACAAGAAAAGGGAGCGTTTCCGCGAAACACTAGAAAAGGCGGTTTCTTTTAAAACGCGCTACCCCGAAAGTGAATTCTTGAGAGACTTGGTCGTCATTGAAAAGACTACTAGTAAAAAATTAAATGATTTAAAAAATGAGTGATATCAAATCAAAAGTTCAAGGACTAGATCCTAATATCAATTCCCGAAATATTGGTGAATTGGTAGAAAAAACCGGAAATATATACGAAGCGCTGGCTATTATCAGCAAGCGGTCTCGACAAATTCAAGTAGCATTGAAGCACGAGTTGCTTCAAAAATTGGAAGAATTTGCTTCTCAGTCCGACACTATTGAAGAGGTACACGAAAACAAAGAGCAAATTGAAATTTCAAAGTTCTACGAGCGGCTACCCAATCCGGTGATTATCGCCACCAAAGAGTATATAGATGGCGATTTATACCATCGTTACAATCAAAAAAAGCGGAAAAAGGATATCTAAATTCCTTTACCTCTATGATCTATCTTATTCCTAAAGCGGCAAATTCGGATATACTTCCTTTTGCGGCTAAACTCTTCTATCCCAACTCCAGAATATTCACGTCTTGGAAATCAAAAATATTTTATTAGGAATCACTGGAAGTATAGCGGCCTATAAATCAGCCTTTCTAACCAGGTTACTGGTAAAAAAAGGGTGGAATGTGAAAGTTGTTATGACTGCAGATGCTGCTAACTTTATTACGCCTCTAACTTTATCAACCCTTTCTAAGAATCCGGTTCTGATCGATATTTCAACCGAAGAAAACTGGAATAACCACATCGAACTTGGTCTTTGGGCAGATGCTTTTGTAATTGCCCCCGCAACAGCTAATACGCTAGCTAAAATGGCCATGGGCATTTGCGACAATCTCCTGTTGGCTACCTATCTTTCAGCTAAATGCCCTGTTTTTCATGCTCCTGCTATGGATCTCGATATGTGGAGGCACCCTTCCACAACCGCTAATATCCAAAGGCTGACCCAATATGGCAACCTGATCATCCCGGTCGAACATGGCGAATTGGCCAGCGGTCTGGTTGGAGAAGGGCGGATGGCAGCGCCCGAAAATATTATTGCCTTTCTAGAAAGCCATTTTCAACACCACCAAGCCTTAACCAATCGGCGGGTCCTCATAACTGCCGGTCCCACTCAAGAGGCTATCGATCCTGTACGCTACATCGGCAACCACTCCAGCGGCAAGATGGGTATAGCGCTGGCAGAAGCCTTTTTGGCACTGGGAGCCAGGGTACACCTCATTTTAGGACCTACTCATATACAACCAACTCCTCACCCCGCCCTTCAAGTTACTCACGTGCAAAGTGCCGGGGAAATGTTCAACGCTGCTGTCCGCAATTTTCCAGAAACCGAAATTGCCATCATGGCAGCGGCGGTAGCCGATTACCGTCCTAAAACAGTGGCGAGTGAAAAACTCAAAAAAAATGAAGGCGATATGGTGATCGAATTGGAACGCACCCAAGATATCGCAGCCCATCTGGGAACCCTGAAAAAACAAGGACAACTACTTATTGGCTTCGCCTTAGAAACCCAAAATGAACTTACCAACGCCCAAAAGAAATTACACACAAAAAATTTCGACTTCATTGTTTTAAATTCTTTAAAAGAAAAAGGGGCCGGTTTTAAGCATGATACCAATAAAATAACTATACTAGACCAAAACAATAACATCGAAAATTTTGAGTTAAAGACAAAAAAAGAAGTTGCTAAAGATATTGTAAACTACGCGCTTCAATATTTTTCACCTTCCAATTCTTAAAATACTGAATCTATGATAATGAGATTGATGAAAGAAATTACTTGTTTTTCAGGCTTGGTGATCTTCCTGACAGGAGTATCTGTATCTGCCTTGATAGGCCAGGAAATTCAGGCCACCGTCAATATCAATACGCCGCAACTACAATTGTCTGATCCCAAGGTGTTTCAAACCCTTCAAAATGATATGCAGGAATTCCTGAATAACCAGAAATGGACTGATGACTATTTCGAACAGGAAGAGCGGATAAAGATGCAGGTCAACATGACAATCACCAAAGAGCTATCGCCTACCGCTTTTGAAGCGGAAATTATGATACAGGCTTCCCGCCCCGTTTTCAACAGCGCCTACGAAACCATCATGCTTTCACATAATGACCGGCAGATTACCTTTTCCTACCAGCAATTCACCCCTTTTATTTTTAATCAAAATACCTTTACTAATAACCTGACTTCCATTCTTTCCTTCTATGTCTACATTATATTAGGAATGGATTACGACTCGTTTTCACTCTATGGGGGGGAACAATTTTTCAATAACGCCCAAGATATCCTAAACCTCGTCCCCCAATCTGTTGCTGCTAATAACAAAGGATGGCGATCTATTGATGGTAACCGAAATCGGTACTGGATCATTGAGAATTTTCTCAATCCCCGAATTAAACCCTACCGGAAACTGTTGTATGATTATCATCGCCAGGGCCTGGATTTGATGTTTCAAGATCCGGCAGCAGCGCGCAGTACATTACTAGGTGCGTTAGAAACGTTGCAACAAGTTAATAGAAACTACCCTAACGCCATGGTATTACAAATGTTTTCCTTGGCTAAAGCCAATGAAATAGTTGAAATTTTTAAAGAAGGTACCAGCGAGGAAAAGAACAGGTTAAAAAGTGTTATGACACAGGTTGATGCAGCAAACTCGTCAAAGTACCAAGAGGTCGGAAAATAATTTTTAAAAAGATATGTCTATTCAAAACAGTTTTTTTATTTCACGCCCCGGTTTACTTCTTGTATTATTGTTATGGGTAGGAATTCGACCTGTATTTGGTCAAGACGATACTGAGAATGCTCCAATACTATCTTGGGGCTCTGGTTACGCTGCCCCCTCCAATGCAACACTCGAAAAAGTTTTTGGCTGGGGAACCAATGGGTTTTATACCCTACGGCTTAAGGGAAATGCAGAGAATCCTTCCAAAAAGATCTTTATCGACCAGTTTGACCGAACCCTTTCTTTAAAAAATGGCAGTGAGATCAATCTGGAATACCGGGGAAAAGAACGCGAATTCATCGAACTGCTGCTACTCGACGGTAAATTTTATCTACTGACCGCCTACCACAACCGACACCACCGGAAAAACTATCTTTTTATTCAGGATTTGGATAAAAAAAGCCTGAGGTTGGAAAAAGGCGTCAACAAAATCTCGGAGATCAATTCTATTGGACTCACCAAGACCGGAGATTATGGGATAAAACTATCAAAAGACAGTTCCAAGATTCTGGTCTTTAGTGATATTCCCGGAAAGAAAAACGACTCCAAGAAATTTGGTATCCAGGTTTTTGATGCCCGGTTCAATGAGTTGTGGGATAAAGAGATCAAGCTTCCCTATTCCCAAGATCAGTTTTTCGCTTCTGAATTTGACATTGATAATCAGGGAAATGTCTATTTAATGGGCGTCCAGCAACTCCCCGCTGAACGTATCAGAGAACCGGGTAATCCAGGATATCGGTACCTTGCTTATGCTTATTTGGAAGAAGGGAAAGTCAGAAGAAAATTTAAATTATCGCTGGAAGACAGATACATTACCGATCTTACCTTTCGCAGATCAGGCCAATATCTGATTTGCGCGGGATTTTATTCGGAAAAAAGCGCCCGGTCTGTCAAAGGCACTTGTCTTTTCCGTCTGAACATTGGAGAGGAAAAGATTGAACAACGTGCAGCCGTCCCTTTCGATTTCAATTTCTTAACGGCTAACCTATCAGCAAAAAAACGGGAAAAAGCACTCAAAGCGGAGCAGGAAGGGAATATTAAAAAGCAGCCTGAGCTCTATCGTTATTCGCTGGATAAGCTTATTCCCCGAACAGATGGAGGTGCTGTGCTGATTGCCGAGCAATTTTTTGTGGAAGAGCGAAGTGAGCGTGATTTTTTTACCGGCCGGATATTTATCGATTATTATTATCACTATAATGATATCATCATTGCCAATATTATGCCATCAGGCGAGTTAGAATGGGTAGACCGCATTCCCAAGCGGCAGGTTACGCTGAACGACAATGGCTATTATTCCTCCTATTCAATGGCGACTTTAAGCGATCGTTTTATGTTTATTTTTAATGACAATGAGCGAAATTTCTTTGAAGCCGATGCCAATAAACTTTTTGGTTTTAATCGCTCCAATGCAGTATTAGCCCTTTCTGAAATTCTTCGTGACGGTCAGATCAATATATCTCCATTGGCCCGCGAAGATGCCATTGGAGTATTGCCGAGGCCCAAGTCGTGCATGCAAATCAGTAAAAATCAAATGCTCGTTTATGGGGAACGAGGTAAAAACTACCGCTTCGGTATTCTTCAATTTTAGCCTATGAGTAGTGTTCGTTTAGCCATTTTCGCCTCCGGCACGGGGAGCAACGCCAAAAAGATCATAGAATATTTCGAAGATCGGCAGGATGTCGAGGTGGCTATCGTCGTATCCAATAAGAAGCACGCGCCTGTTTTGGCCATGGCTCAGGAAAAAGGCTTAATGACTAAGGTCATTTCAAAAAGTTATTTTTATGATACGGAATCCATATTAGAAGACTTCGATCGATTAAAGATCGATTGGATCATATTAGCAGGTTTCCTTTGGCTTGTTCCCTCCTATCTCATTCAACAATATTCCGATAAGATCATCAACATTCACCCCGCCCTTCTTCCCAGATTCGGGGGTAAAGGCATGTACGGGATGCATGTCCACCGCGCAGTAAAAGCATCCGATGCGCAAGAAACAGGCATCACCATACATTTTGTCAACGAAGTGTATGATGACGGCCGGATCATTTTTCAGGCTCGCTGCCCCGTAGCGCCAGAAGACACCCCTGAGTCCATCGCAGCAAAAGTCCGAAGCCTCGAACACCGGCATTTTGCGCAGGTTATTGACAGGTTGGTTGGGGGGTAAGGGGGTGCAAGGTCTCAGGGTCTCAAGGTATCAGGGGTTCAGGGGTGCAGGGGGGTGCAGGGGGTACAAGGTCTCAGGATATCAAGGTCTCAGGGTATCGAGGTCTCAGGGTATCAAGGTATCAGGGGTTCAGGGGGTATCAAGGTATCAAGGTATCAGGGGTTCAGGGTCTGTTTCTTTGCATTTGGTTAAATTCATGCCTTTTTATGCCAGTCGATTCGTAAAAAGTTTAATACCTTTATACTGCAACTTATCTATTTGGACTTTTTACCTGAATTTATTTTTTATTTAAACTTCCTAATATGAAACACTTATTTACACTTATGGTGAGTATTGTTCTCCACTTTTATTTTATCCATGCTCAAACGATTTATGTCGACGCAGATGCTTCTGGAGCTAATAACGGATCTTCCTGGGCAGATGCTTATACCGATTTGCAGGATGCGCTCGATAATGCCAATACAGATGATGCCATCTGGATTGCTGAAGGAACCTATTTCCCCGGAAGTGGCTCGCTAGACACCAATTCCGTATTCAACATCGAAACGCCTGTAAAACTATATGGCGGATTTGACGGAACAGAAGCCATGCTTGAAGACCGCGATTTTGACAATAATATTACCCGCTTAAGCGGTGACTTACAGGAAGATGATATTCCCGGAAATCTATCTACCAATAGGGAAGACAATGCAACGCACGTAGTTGTGGTAGATAGTTTACTAAGCAGTTCGACCGTTTTTGACGGTTTATATGTCTCCGGCGGGCATACCAGTAACAATGGCGACCTGGAGCTATTTGCCCGCGCAGGAGGGGGAATATTTAGCCGCAGTACAATCGAAGTGCGCAATTGCGTATTCGAAGAAAATTACGGACGGAGCGGTGCTGGAATATACGTGATTTGGGAGGACCTGGAAGGGTGTGTTTTTGAAAACAGCCTATTTGAGGATAACCAATCGACTAGCCAGGGAGCGGGTATTATGTTGAATACAATTGTTGATGCCCAAGTCATCAACTGTGATTTTGAAAATAATATCGCCGTAAGAGGAGCATTTTATCCTTTACGTTGTGAAAATATATTAGTTGACGGATGTAATTTTATTAATAATGAAAATAGCGGAGGATTCGGCGGAGCACTTTTTAGTTGGAGTAATGAGTTTATTCTAGTTAAAAATTCCACTTTTGAAGGCAATGTGGCAGGTAATTCCGGAGCGGGCTACATTGATGGCAGAGAATTGGATGATGGATTAATTTCCTTTGACAGCTGTACCTTCAGAGAAAATGAAGTCAGTGGCTGGGGCGGAGCCCTGGGCATCCTCCAAACGCCAAATTCATCAATTACCAATTGTACCTTTGAAGGAAATATCGGCGCTGGTCTTGGATCTACGTCAGGAGGTGGCGGAGCATTGTGGTACGGATTTGTAGGAGAAAATGAAGTATCGAATTGCCTTTTTGAAAGCAATACCTCAGAATGGGGAGGAGCCATTTTCGTTCAAAACGATTCTACCAATCTTTATTTAGAGGAATGCGACTTTTTGTTCAATTCGTGTAATGGTAACGGTGGTGCTGTCTATACCTCTGGCGGATCTATATTAGAAGTTGATGATTGCTACTTTGAATTGAACTCCGGAGAATTTGGAGGAGCGATCACTTGTCTTGAAGATTCATTGGATCTCACGATGGTCGCTATTGAAAACTCCATTTTCAATTTTAACAATGCCTCTGAACAAGGTGGTGCCTTTAACTTTTTAGATTCCGACGTCTCTATCGTTAACTGCCTCATTGCCAATAATACGGCTCAGGGAAATGGCACCGGCGGAGCCCTTTCAAATAATGCTACCTTCCAATCCAATGCAGTCGTTAACTTAATGAATACCACCTTTGCCAAAAATTTTGGAAACGGCGATGTTGGTGGAAGTATTGCACAATGGGAAGAATCGGATACCATGTCCACTGACGCCATTATCAATGCGCAAAATTGCATCTTTAATGACTTCGATGATAATTATCGAATTGAAGACGGTACTCCTATTTTTAATTCGAATGGAGGTAATTTAAGCAACGACGATAGTATGGAGTCCTTCCTCACAGGTACAAATGACCTTAATGATGAGGACCCTGAATTTGTTGATGAAGACGATGACGATTACCACCTAAGCCCGGGAAGTCCCTGCATTAATATGGGAATAGCGACAGACGCACCTCCATTCGATATTGAAGGAACACCAAGATATGGAGAAGTGGATATGGGAGCCTACGAATACATTGATCCTACTAATGTGGCAGAAGCAGATCCAAATATTAATGGGATTGACCTATTTCCGAACCCTGCGAAAGCATACACGAATTTGCAACTGAACAATGATTGGGAAGGCGAATTGCAAGTCCATATTTTTGATGTGACCGGCAAACTAGTCATTTCAAAAACATTTGAAAAAATGAATAATTCCCAATCTTTCGAACTTAGATTGGATAATTTACAGCGCGGTTTCTACGAAGCTTATATCATCTTCAATAAAGAACAGTTTAGCAGTAAGTTGATTAAGCTGTAGCCTTCTCCACTCTTAACTTCACTAAAAAAGCAGGTGAAAAATTTCACCTGCTTTTTTTATCTCCTCCCCTTACCGTTGGCTTCTTCACAAAAATTCCCTAACTTTGAATAGTAGAGTATTATAGATGACTTTTTTTCATCATTAATGCTTCTTTTTAGGATCTAAAACAAAACTTTTTAACAACTCTTGGAAATTTGGATTAATCTACACCCTGACTTCCACCTTTAATCCACACTTTTCAAAGGGTTGAGTATTTATTTACAAACACTCAAACCTTACTTCACTATGAAACTGCTCAACACAATTTTACTGATCTTTATCAGTAGTCTTTTGCTCCATTCCCAATCTATCGGTTGGAAAGCCTATTATAACCAGGCTGAAGAGCTATTCGAACAAGGCAAATATTACCAGGCCGGAGAGAATTACCATTCCGCCTGGGAGGCTAAAAAGTCTAGAGCCTATATTCTCAAAAAAGCTGGAAATGCTTATTATCAGGCCAATGCATTCATGGAAGCCTCCGAAGCCTTCAAAATCCTGAAAGCAGATCATAAAAAGTTTCCCCTAGCAGGCCTCAAATACGCCCGAAGCCTAAAGCAAACCGGAAATTATGACGCGGCGATACAGGAATTCATGAATTTTATCAATAAGTATGAAGATGATGAAAAGGAGTTTCTCTCCATCATCGTCCAAAACGAGATCAAAGGCTGCGAATTAGGCAAACGACTTAAAGCAGAGCAACACACACAGACAACTTCACTGAAACTACTCAATCCGCAAGTCAACACCTCCTACAACGAATCCGCTCCTCTACCCATTAGCGATGAACTCTTATTTTTCACTTCCGATATAGAAGAAACCAATAAATTTTTCAGAAGCCTGTATGAAAGGGGAAAATGGGCAAACGTTACGATTTCCGATGACTTCCCGGAAATCCATCGCAAAACCATCGGCAGCGGAACGCTTACTACTGATGGAAAAACCTTCTATTTTACCCGCTGCCAGATCATTGACGGCCCCAACGGCCTGAAACAAGAAACCTGCTCCATCTTTGCCTCCAGAAACGAGGGCGGAGCCTGGACTACACCTATAAAACTCAATCGAAAGATCAATGCAGACGGGGCTACCGCCAGCCATCCCGGTGTCATCCATATGGATGGTTTCGAAGTCCTTTTCTTTTCCTCCAACCGAAGCGGTGGCCAGGGCGGAATGGATATCTGGTTCGCTATGCGCGACCTGGATTCAGACGACCTGAACTTTGACTATCCCATCAATCTGGGCTCCCCCGTGAATACCGTTGGCGATGAGATTACTCCTTTTTATGACGCTAATGAAAAAACGCTTTACTTCAGCTCCAACGGCCATATCAATATCGGAGGATACGATATTTTTAAATCAATCGGAACACCTGAAAAATGGGCTTTACCCACTAATATGGGAGTTCCTTTCAATTCTCCCAATAACGATATTTTCTTTACAAAAGAGCCCGAACGAAATAATGGCTTTTTCGCCTCCAACAGACTGTTTGATTTCAAACGCTCCAACACCTATGACCTCGACCTATTTGCTTTTCAAATCCCGGAAGCTAATTATTCTCTCAGCGGTAAAATCTACGATACAGATGCTGTTTCTCTACTAAAAGACGTCTGGATCACTATCTATGAAATCGTTGATGAAGATAAACCCCTCAAAGTGTTACACTCAACCATCTTCCACAACGGCGAATATTTATTCTCTCTGGTGCCCGGGAAACACTATATCATGGACATTAAAAAAGAAGGGTATACCCCGGCTTCCTTCGATTTTATTCCCGAATTTTCCCGGAAATCAGTTGCTAAAGAAAAGATATTCTATCTTAAACGATATGAAGCAGAGCCCAACGAAAACCTGCTCGCAACGACCAACCATCAACTTCTGCAAGATAAAAACGACTTCAATTTAGGAGAATTTGATAAAGGATTGTCAGGAGTTGATGTCCCTAATCAACCAGAAAATAATCCCATACCGGAAGATGATCATCCGGAAATCTTCTCTCAAAAGGGGCCGATAAAAGAAAAGACTTCTATGCCAAAAGATTACAATAATCAACCAGAAAACAAACCACTCCTTAGAGAAAGTTCTACACCGACAAAGATTGAGAAAGAAAATAAAGACGACCTGCTTACGTATAAGGTTCAAATCATTGCACTAGAAACTCCCAATGTTAATAAACCGAGATACGAACGTGTAAAAGCATATGGAGACCTTTTTACCGAAAAAATACCCAACCAAAGATTATATCGGGTATTGGTAGGAGAATACACAACCATCGAAGCCGCGCAAAATATTGTCGATCAACTTAAAAATGACGGTGTTTTCAATAGCCCTCTTATCGTTGAATACGAAAATGGAGTCAGAGGTGATTTTATTGATTAATGAAGGAAGGGGGTAGAGGGTGTTTCAAAACACTATTCGTGTTTCGACACACCAAACTTTCTTCTTT
>CAZHOV010000049.1:0-32779 GCA_964534315.1 uncultured Saprospiraceae bacterium
CCCTGAAACCCTGAAACCCTGAAACCCCTGAAACCCTGAAACCCCCCCTAATACCTCATCTTTTTTCCTATATTTGTCTTCAAAAACACGCATATGGGATATTTGGATAACAAAGTTGTATTGGTTACTGGCGGATCGCGGGGAATTGGAGAAGCTATTGTACATAAAATGGCCAAAGAAGGAGCCCAGGTTGTCTTCACCTATTTGTCTTCAGAAGAAAAGGCGCAAAAAGTGGTTAGTGCCGTTGCAGAAAATGGAGGAAAAGCGCTGGCGTTACGCTCTAACGCCGCTTCTTTTACCGAAGCAGAAGCATTAGTGAAACAGGTCATAGACCAGCACGGGCAGATCGATGTATTGATCAATAATGCGGGGATCACCAAGGATAACCTGATGCTTAGAATGAGTGAAGAACAATGGGATCAGGTGATTGAAACTAACCTCAAATCTGTTTTTAACCTGACTAAACATGCACTGAAGCCGATGTTGCGAAAGCGTTCGGGCTCCATTATTAATATGAGTTCCGTGGTGGGGGTCTTTGGTAACGCAGGGCAGTCGAATTATGCAGCTTCAAAGGCGGGAATTATCGGCTTTACCAAGTCGATCGCCAAAGAAGTAGGTTCGAGAAGCGTCCGCTGCAATGCGATCGCTCCGGGCTTTATTGAAACCGATATGACCGGCGTGTTGGATGAAAAAACAAAAGAAACTTTTATCGCTAATATTCCCTTCAAGCGACTTGGCCGGGCCGAAGAGATCGCCAATACCTGTCTCTTCCTGGGGGCTGATCTTTCTTCTTACATTACCGGACAGGTTATCAGCGTCTGTGGAGGAATGAATACTTGATGGGTATCACAGGGCGGCTCAGAAAACTAAAGTCGTTTTAGGCCTATCTGGTCATACTCAGGCTCCACGACTCCTCATCGTGGTTGCGATGGATTAGATCGAAAAAGCTAAATTCGGCATGTTCTTGCTTTTTTTCGATAGAAGTGATGCTGACCGTGCGAACGATATTTTTGCGATTCATAATGTAACCATTTTCCTGGTCCCCTTTTCCGCCGTTTTTATGTAGTTGTAGGATTTGAGACTTAGAAAATTCGGGGTTGGTGGAAAGCCAGTTGGCAAACCACTGGTGCCGTTGAGCTCTTACTTCTCTAGGATAAAGGGTAGCGGACGACCACAAATAGGTTTGGCCGAGGTCTAAGGATTTTACAAATTTTTCATTTCCATCCCACCGGTATTCAAATAAGGCTCCGTTGTCGTAAATGACCATGGTGAAAGGCTCCATATTTTCAAAGGGATATTGGTCAAAAAAGTCCTGCGCCTTTCTAAACTCAAAAAAGTCGAGCACCATCACCCCCCTGCTTTTTCGGTAAGGTGGAGTGCGCTCGTGTTTTTCAAACGCCCCATTTAATAGGCAAACTAATTGATTGGAATCGGAAACAGTGATCCAGGTACCCCCTGCTTTGTCTCTCGGCAAGATCAACTTTTTGCCGTTAATTTCCTCGGTCTCGACACGAACATTTGCCCGCAAGGGACTCTCGTCCCTGTTGGAAGTCAAAATGAAATGATCCTCCGCTATGGGTAAATAGGTTACCGTACACATAATATTTTATTGCAAAGTTTTGGTTGTCTGGTTTAAGGTTGAATTGCTTAAGTGTTGAACTGTTTGTTTATGTGTTGAGAGAAGTTGAACGTTCGTAAAGGCGTTTCTCTCCCCCAACGAGCTAATTCCTAAAATGCCCCGTATACTGATTTACCCTTTATCTAACATTTTATCGAACATTGCACATTGCACATTGCACATTGCTCATTGCACATTACAAGTCTCCCAGTTGGGGTCTTAGGATAATATCTTCCACTACGGTAGAGCCGGAGGTTTGGTAGGCATTCCAAACGGCATTAGCAATATCTTCGGCGGGCATGAGGCGATCTTCCGGGAAGGGAGCGCCCTCCCAGGAAGCCGACCAGGTAGCCCCAGGCATTACGGACGTTACTTTTATGCCTTCTTTTTTAAGTTCTTCTCTAAGCACTTTACTGAAACCCAGCATGGCAAATTTGGAGATACTGTAAGAGCCGCCATTTGGATAGGCAATAATACTGGCAATAGAGCAAATGTTAAAAATATGTCCTTGCTTTTGAGGTACTATTAGTGGAAGCAGCGCTCTGGTCAGATGGTAAGCGCTGTAGAGATTGGTTTCGATCATGGTCTCCAAAGCGCCATCCTCTTCCTTCGTGATCTCTCCGGGCAGGAATACCCCGGCATTATTGACCAAGACATCGATCGTGCTCCAATGATCCCTAATCATTTCTGCAAAGTGGAGGACCTGATGCTTTTGGCTCATATCTACTGATTGTATCAATACCTGTATAGCGGGGTATTTAGACTCCAACTCAGCTTTCAGTTGCTCCAGGTCGGCCCCTGTGCGGGCATTGATCGCTACATTAAACCCTGCTTGGGCAAAAATTTCTGTTATGGCTCTTCCGATACCTTTTGTGGCACCTGTAATGACTATATTCTTCATCTTTCCGAAATTTTTAAAATTGATTAGTATATTTGCCGCCCGGTCGTTTTCGTTTGTTCGTTTTGGAATCCAATTCCAAATTTTAAAACAAATATTCTACCGGGACCGTTACAAATGTGCAAAAATAATAGTGGAGGACCTATTTTAAAGCTTTATGAACTTAAATTTTCTACATCATCTGGGGAAATATTTTATGCTGATCGGGACGGTATTCTCCAGGCCTGAAAAAATGTCGATGTATTGGAAGGAGACGATGCGCCAGATGAATGATATCGGGATCGGCTCCATTATTATCGTCGCATTGATCTCCGTGTTTATCGGTGCGGTTACCGCTGTACAATTTTCATATCAGTTGGATGGTACATTGGTTCCTCTTTACTATTTAGGGTACATTGTCAGAGATATCAGCATTATTGAGATGGCACCTATGCTCACTTGTTTGGTGTTAGCCGGCAAAGTGGGTTCTAATATGGCAGCCGAATTGGGGGGAATGCGGCAAAAGGAGCATATTGACGCAATGGAGATCATGGGGGTCAATACGGCAGCTTATCTGATCATGCCCAAAATTATTGCAGCAATTGTCGTTATTCCGATGTTAGTTACCCTTTCTGCTTTTATCAGTATTTTGGGCGGGTACATTGCAGCCGTACCTCCCGGCTTTGTGACGAGCGTGGAATATATCAGAGGAATCCGTTCTTTCTTTGAGCCGTATAATGTATTTATGATGTATGTAAAAGCGGTTGTTTTTGCGTATATTTTGACAACTGTTTCCTGCTACCAGGGGTATTACGTGACCGGTGGAAGTATTGAATTGGGGCAGGCTAGCACCCGGGCGGTTGTGTTTAGTAATATTTTGATCTTATTGGCAGATTATATCATAGCACTATTATTAACTACTTGATCGCTTTTGGAGAAATACTTTGTGAATGATAAAAGTAGAAAATATACATAAAAGCTTCGGAGAGCAGGAGGTCTTAAAGGGGATTAATGTCTCTTTTGAAAAGGGAAAGACCAATCTGATCATTGGGAGAAGCGGAGCCGGAAAGACCGTTTTGCTCAAATTGTTAGTAGGGTTGTTGACACCTACTTCAGGTGAAGTTTGGTATGATGAGATCAACTTTTATCAGCTATCGAAAAAGGAAAAACGGGCCATCCGTATGAATGTCGGCATGCTTTTCCAGGGAGGGGCCCTTTTTGATTCTATGACAGTAGAAGAAAATATCCGGTTCCCGTTAGATATGTTTACCAACAGAACAAGAAAAGAAAAATTAGACCGGGTAAATTATTGCCTGGAAAGGGTAAACCTGGAAGGTGTCAATGATAAATTTCCTTCCGAAGCCAGCGGAGGAATGCAGAAAAGAATTGGTATTGCCAGATCAATCGTATTGGAGCCCCGCTATTTGTTTTGCGACGAGCCCAATTCCGGACTGGACCCCAAGACAGCAATCGTCATTGATGAACTTATCCGGAGTATCACCATCGAAAACGACATAACGACTGTGATTAACACCCATGATATGAATTCAGTAATGGGGATCGGCGATAATATTACGCTCCTCTTCAAAGGCGAAGTCGCCTGGCAAGGCAATAAGTCTGAAGTTATGGGAAGTGAAAATGAAACCCTCCAGGATTTTATCTTTGCCTCTCCATTTTTACAAAGATTACGCGAAGCCGCATTGGAACGCGAAAATAATAAATAGTGTTTGTATATTTGTTGAAAGTGGAAAGTGGAAAGTGGAAAGTTTGAAAATCAAAGATTTTTAATCATTAATTTAAAATTCTTAATTGCACATTGCACATTGACAACGCCCAGATGGTGGAATTGGTAGACACGCTACCTTGAGGGGGTAGTGATCGCAAGGTCGTGCAGGTTCGACTCCTGTTCTGGGCACTATTTTTTCATAAAAGGAGTATTTTTTGAATTCAAAAAATACTCCTTTTTATCTTACGAACCATGGATATTGAAAAAATTGAAACATGGGAGCACGTCAGGTCTGAAGAAGGGCCTGGCTTGAAATTGTTTAAAGTCCGGTTTGATCATATGAGAAATCCTAAGAACCAAGAGGTCTACCGGATGGTGGTATTGGAATCGCCTGATTCGGCCAACGTGGTGGCGGTGACCAAAGACCGAAAGGTGGTTTTGGTTAATCAATTTCGTTTCGGAACGCGTCAGAATACCCTCGAATTACCTGGAGGGCTGTTAGAGCAGGGAGAAGATCAACTCGAAGCGATCAAACGGGAATTAAGAGAAGAAACCGGTTACACGGGAGGGCAGTGGTCCTATTTGGGAACAATTGAATCCAACCCGGTTTTTATGGACAGTTATTTGCACCATTATTTGGCAGTAGGGGTGGAGAAAACAACCATTGCTGATCAGGATGAGGAAGAATACATCAAAACAATAGAAGTTTCTATCGAAGAATTAAGAGACCTGGTGGTGTCAAGCAAAATACAACATCCACATGCTATTTCGGGCATTGTCCGGGTTATTTCGCTTTGGGATGAGATCTTGATTTAGAACTTAATTGCCCTGCTTTTTCTTTTCGATCACATCTCTGATTTTTGCAGCGCTTTCATAATCCTCTTTTTCGATCACCTGATTAAGCATATCCTGCAGTTCGGTCAAGCTGTAATCTACAAGTGATGCCTTTTTTTCTCGTTTGATTTCTTTTTGTTCTTCTACAACTACGCCGGCTTCGTCCAGGACTGCTTCAAACGTGTAAATTGGGCAACCGAAGCGGACTGCAAGGGCTATGGCATCGGAGGTTCTGGAATCTACTTTCCAAATTTTACTATTATAATTCACTAAAAGGTTCGCAAAGAAGATACCATCCCGCAACTCTGTTATAATGATCTCTTCAACAGAGGCTTCTAGTGCATTCAGCGTATTTTTAAACAAATCGTGCGTCAACGGCCTTCCGGGGCTATTATTTTCAAGTGCTACTGCAATAGCCTGCGCTTCAAAGGCCCCGATGATGATAGGCAATCTCCGGATACCTTCCGATTCTTCCAGAATAATGGCAAAATTGCCGGGGTGCATGTCACTGTTCGCAAGTGCCACTACATTCAATTCAATTTTTTCACCCATAGGTTTTTATTTTGTTGGGATAATCCACATGATTTCCCTAATTCTTTTTATTTTTTTGGTGCCTTAATTTCTACATTTTCAATCTAAACAATTATGTAACAAAAAGGCTTAAAAAGTTGTTAAAAAAGATTGAGTTAAGAATTCCTAAAATCTGAAAGGTAAAATAAAAAATATTACCAGAGGGTTGAAAAAAGTAAGCTAAAAGTTTTTAATTTGATGTTATGAGTGTTTCTTCAACGATAAAAATCCTGGAAAAAAACAATCTTCGGAAGACTACCATCCGCAAGCAGGTGCTCTCGCTATTCCTGAATTATGATTATGCCCTTTCCAATCAATTTATTGAAAAAGAGCTATCTCCTATTGATCGCGTGACTCTTTACAGAACATTACGCACGTTTGAAGATAAAGGAGTTATTCACAAAGCGCTGGACGGTAGTGATACGATAAAGTATGCGCTATGTGCAGAAGATTGCACCCACCATTTCCATAAAGATAACCACATTCATTTTCACTGCGAAATATGCGGCAACACTCTTTGCCTGGATGATCTGGAAACGCCCAAGTTGCCCGCTCTAAAAGGCTTTAAAGTGAAAAATACCTATTTTGTACAAGTAGGTATTTGTGATAAGTGTAATAAAAAGGGCTGAGCGTGCAGGGATCTCCAATTCCCAAAATAGGTTGCTCCTTTCAATTGCTCATTGCACAATCCCCATTCCTCATTACTAACGACCCCATACGCCTGCTCAACTACCGTAAAATAGTTAGGGTTGCGCGGCAATGAAAATTCTTTTATTTTCGTAATATATTAAGATAAACAATAATTAGAAGGCAAGCCAAAAACCGATTTATCCATTCATATTGGCTTACCTCATTTTGATGGGCATTTTAAGATGGCCCATTTCAATAACTTTTTTAGATAGTTGTTTTACCCATATTGCGTTTATTGGAATCGTTAGTAGACTAGAGAAACCTTGAACGAAGAATTTTTTGCGTATAGAATGATTTACGTCATTCTGTTTCAAATGTTCGATTTTGTTGGTTTTTGAGCATCATAACGCTATCCCTAGCCTGTCCAAAACTAGTTCAAAAAATTCTAGGACAGGGTTTTCTCTTAGTCTTTTTTCTATAAAGAATAAAAATTAGAGACTTCGATTCTTGTCTTCCTGACGGCATTCAATCTTTTCTTTTCCCTCGCTCTTTTGTTCCCTTCCTTTTAAGAAATGTTTTTTGTTTCTGTTTTTTTATATTTAAATTATTATATTTACAGGGGTATAGGTATGTTTAAAGATGGCAACGTCTTTAATTTAGATCGTTGTTATTTGTAATGTAAAAAGATGTGCCGGACTGAAAATTTAATAACCCCTTTCGAAAAAAAAATAAAAAAACGTTATAAAGTGGTAACGTTTGATGGCCTTAAGGCATAAATAATAGAACCGTTTAAGTACATATTTAAATGAAAGCAAATGGGAGACCAACGAAAAACCAAGTTGACTCTTGAGGTATCTGAAAAGGATCACAATCGGGAATGGGATGAAACCTTCCAAAGGATTTCCTGGTGGGATACGGATAAGGTCAAAGGAGCAAAAGTAATGGTGGTAGGGGCTGGTGCCTTAGGCAATGAAGTTTTGAAAAACCTGGCGCTCCTTAATGTGGGGCATATTCTGATTATTGATTTTGATATTATTGAATATGATAATCTGGCAAAATCGGTTCTATTTCGCCAGTCTGATTGCGACCGCCTTAAAAGCGAAGTAGCGGCCGAGCGAGTAAAAGAAATTAACCCAAATGTAACGGTCAAAGCGCTCTCCGGCGATATAATGATCGATGTCGGACTGGGAGTCTTTAGAAGAATGGACGTTATTATCGGATGCCTGGATAACCGAATTGCCCGACTTTATATTAACAGACACTCTTTTAAAGTCGGAAAAACCTGGATCGACGGAGCTATCGAAAACCTTGCCGGCTCCCTTAATGTCTACAAACCCGAAGTGAGTTGTTATGAATGCCAGCTTTCCGACAAAGAATGGGAAGTAATTCAATACCGTATGGGATGCGCCGATGTTGCGCAGCGAAATGCCAATTTCGGAAAAATCCCTACCACACCTATTTCTTCGTCTATCATAGGAGCCATGCAAGTGCAGGAAGCGTTAAAAGTTATTTACGGGAATGAAAAACAATCGTTGGCAGGCCAGCAATTCCAGTATGAAGGCATGAATAATTTCATCTTATTGCACCAAGGGGCTGAGTTATTGGAAGATTGCGAGAGCCATGCCCTAATTGATGAAGTGACGGAAGCCAAAGAACTGACTAATGAATCGACGATCAAAGAAACCCTAGACTGGCTAAAGGAAAAGTTTGATGAAGAAGATCCGAAAATTCAGCTGGATTATGACGTGATCCTGGAGCTAACCGCCAAGAAAACCAATAAAAGTAAAAATATCCTTCTACCCAAACCTCACTTGTCTGATGATGTTCTACTGGGCTTTACCGAACCAGGAGAAGAGGCGATCATCACTGAATACGCTAATATTATCGACTATGAGTTTGCCCATCAGGATGCAAAACTTAAAGATATCGGCGTGCCCCCGCTTCAGATCCTGACCGTGGAAGCAGCCAACGATATTAAGTTTGTTGAATTAACAGGGAATGAAGGATTCCTGGATTTTGTTTAAATACTATAACCCCTAAGGTTATACCAGGAGGATGGAATAAATAGACACAGTATAAATTATTGTACATTATTAAACTTTAAATATTCAAATTATGGGTACCGTTCAAGATGTAATCAATGTAGTCATCCGCGTAATGCCTAATGGCGACGAGTTAGATGTTGAATTACCGGTTTCGGCTACCGGACAGGAAATCGTTGAAGAATTGCTACGGTCTAATGTAGCTCCCCGAACCGATCCGGAAGGCAATCCTTATGCGTACGAATTGATCTCCAAAGTAAGTAATACTAAGATCGGTGAAAATAAGACGCTTTATGACCTGGGAATTCGCGATAGCGAGACCATCTACTTTGTCCCAAAACTCGTTGCAGGGTAGGGGGCGCTTTAATCTTTTTTGCAAAAAATAAATTTAAAAATCCAAATGAGCCTCAACAAACAACAGATCTATAATTTTAATGATCCTATTTTCAAGAAGAAGCGTCAGTATATTCGATATGCGAAAGAACATATGTCGTTAATGGATCTACACAGCGATGTGATTCAATGGGAAGTTAAGGAAACAACAGGCCCATTAAAAATTCCTATCGTTTATCGCGTTCACTATTATTTGAAAAGTATTGTAGGTGTTGATGAACATCAACAACCTATCTATGGGGATCATCATATTATGGAACTGACGATCCCTCCTCGTTATCCCATTGAGCCCTGCAAAATATACATGGTCAGTGATGTTTGGCATCCCAACATAAAATCTAAAGGAAAATACAAAGGTAAAATTTGTGGTAATGTGAAAAGCTTTGGAAAAAGCTATGACCTGTATCAACTAGTTTTGAGAGTGGGGGAGATCCTGCAATACAAAAACTATCATGCAGAACATACTCCCCCTTATCCTGAAGATTCTACAGTGGCCGCCTGGGTAATGGAATTTGGGGAACCCAATGATATCGTTAATCAGAATAAAGGAATTATCGTAGACGATACCCCCCTATTGCGTGCTGATGCTTCCAGTGATACCGTCACTGAAAAGAAACCAGTTGTACAACCTGAAGATACTCTGGAACCGCCCGTTACGGAAACGCCAAAGGAAGAAAAGAAAGGAGAGAACGTCAGTAAAGATAACAATGTAGGAGACGCTCCGACCCAGTCTACAAGTGGGAAGATCAAGATTACAACAATCAAGAAAAAGAAAAAACCTTCAGGTCCAAGAAAGAAAATTGTTATTAACCTGAATAAGGATAAGAAGGAATAGCAATCAGACTTCACCGGATTGACGAATAAGAGGCTACAGATGGACTATTTTGGTGGGCAACTAGTGCTCCTTACATTTTCTAAATTAAACCTTGGCTTGTGAGAATCCTTTTTTGCTTTATTATCTACTGCTTCTTCCAGGTAGCGGCTTCTGCCCAGCCTCAGTTTACTTATTCGGACATTAATTATCGGAAAGATAAAGGAGGCGATCCTTCCCTCAAGACCAATGGAAAGGTGAATATCTCTATTTCTTATATATATAATGACGGTGATGTTGGATTTATCGACGAACAACCAACTGATGATAAGCCGGCCAAAATCGATTTGAAAACATCTTATCTTTCTAAAGCCAGGCTAAGAATTACGTTTTATTACGATTTTAAACCATCTTATCTAAAAAAGAATGCCTGGTTGATTGCTCCTCCAGAATGCTATACAGGTGGAAGTTCCTTGTTAAAGCCATTGACGAATAATACGTTAATTGTAAAAGAAAATTCTAAGACCCGGGAGAACCAAATTGAATATGCTATCTTAGGAGAAGGAGAAGGGCAACTTTTCTTGAAGTTCTCCATGGTAGACCGCAATTATTCCGATCTCCATGTCACTGTAGAGGAATGTATCGGTAATATCAAGATCCCTTTTCAGGTTTTTAATGCCCGGAAAAAACCGCCCTGCGAAAAAGACTGGGAAGAATTGGATACAGAAGACTGTATTGAATTAAATAATTATCTGAATGAATATGGCGATGACGGTTGTTTTTCGGGAAAAGCTAAAAATAACCTCAATGCCATCCAGACCACTCTCGAAAATAGATGTTTCAATAGAAAAGATACCAATTTCTGTAACCAAATTCTCGATTGTTTTGAGGGTAAACCGGTGGCGGACAGAGCCAGAAAATTGATCGAAAGTGTGAAAAACCCGGTTATTGATCCCCCCGCTGATGAACGGGAATGGAAACGGATACAATATTCGAAGCGAATAGAAGATTTTGAAAATTTTATTTCGAATTTCGGAAGCAGTGATTATGTCGCTGCAGCAAGGAGAAAAATTAAAGCGTTAAAAGGTGACGATCAAGTCAAAGTCAGGCCTTCATCTCCAGACAGGGTGGCCTGGAATAATATAAAAACCTCCACCGATCCACAAGATTTTTTGCAGTTCATTCAGGAGTTTCCAGAAAGTAAATACAGGGACGAAGCCGATGAAGCGGTGCGTAGATACAGTGAAATCAAATATGAACTCAATTCCCTTGACAAAGGTAGATATTCCGTCAAATTTGTTAATGTAACAAACCCTCGTTTCAAAGATATTTCCTTAACTGAAGGGCTCAAAATCATAGAAGAGAATTGGGACTTCGATCGATCCTTGCTGGTTATGCTAGAACGCTCCGGAGTATTTAAAATACTGGTGCGCGACGACGAGTGGAATAAACAAACAACCGTATCATTTTCCGATCAGATTGAAGCTTCTAAAATCGAAAAAACCGAAGACGGTTATCAGGGCAAAATTGAAGGTGGAACTCCCCCCTATCGCATTCGGTTTATCAATTCTGAAACGGAAGACCCCGAAGCCCACCAAATCGTTGAAACCGCAGGTACCTACATACTGGATCCAAAAATACTGAAGACGCTCAACGGAACGAACTATACGCTCGAAGTAACAGATAAAAATAAAAGTTTACCCGTACCAATCGATGGAGAAGTCGAAATTGAAAAAACTCCAATTGATGAGAATATTCCTCTTTTAATTGCATTAGGAGGGATTTTAGTGTTGATTATTATCATAACGATCATTTCGCTCATCAGAGCAAGACGTAAAAAAAGGTATTCTTCCATTTACCAGAGGTGATTTTTTTGGATAAAAAACCTTTTATAAAAACAAATTCATGCACTTTTTGGATAAAAAACTCCTGTTATTGGTATTTGCCATTTTTTTTATTGTGGGGATGTCATCTAATGGCAAGGCTCAATCTAAAATAGTTGACGTTAATGGACCAGATTACAATGCTCAAAAGAACTACACCGGTACCTTTAGCATTACGTTGGAAGAATTATACAATAACGGCAGGACCGGAAGCATTAAGGATGGCCAGATCGAGCTTAACAGCAATGTCAGGGGAGTTCAGTTAAAACTAAATAACTTAAAGTGGGATGCAGAAATTAGTTCGTCAGACCGGGCAAAGCTGAAAATTTATTTTGGAAAGACAGATATTCTGCTTAGAAGAAACGGGAGCACCGTAGAGAAAAACAGTAAGGCCATCATCCTCGGAGAGGGGGAGCTGACGAAAAAGGTCGATTTTGATATTTCTGCGCCCGGAGACTACACCTTGAATATCTATTATGATGTAAAACTTCCAACGCAAGGCTATGACAACCTAAAAAGCTCAGATTCCGAAAAGATTAAGTTTTATGTGGTGAAACCTGAAGAAGAGGTGATTGCTGAAAACAAACCTAGTGAGCAAGAAGAAAGTATCGATGTTATAACTTATGATCCTGAAGAAAAGACCAATGAATCCTCCGGGGGTAAACCCCAAACTACCAAACGGGAAGAGTCTCGTGAAAAAATAGTAGATCCCCCTCAACAGGTCGAGGATTCCGAAGCTAAACGCGCCTGGGATAAAATCGTGCAACGAGGTAACTATCGTGTTCAGGAACTCCAGGATTTCATCAATACCTATAATGAAATACAGTATGTTAATATTGCCAAAGAAAGACTTCAAGAGCGGGAACAAGTAATCTGGTCCTATTGCAAATACGGAGATTCCGCTCAATGTGTCCGCTACCAAAGATATTTTCCAAATGGTAAATACCGCTCAGAAGTAAAAGACAAGCTAGCGGCATTGGAAGCCAGAGCAGTAGCAGAAGTGACAGAGGAAGAGCCAGTCATACAAGATACTATGCAAAACACTCCTGAAGAAGTAGTAAGGGAACCGGAAAAAGAGCAATTAGCGGGACTCGTCTCACCCATAGGTGTCAATTATGAATTAAAGATCTATGGAGGCAGCCCTCCCTTTCAGGTCTATTTCGTAGATGTTAATAAGGATAAAAAGATAGAGGGTGAAACGCTCGAGTCAGACTCTACCATCTTGCGATTTAAAGATCTTCCTAAGCGATTGAATGGAGAATACAGGGTAGAAGTTGATTGTGCGAATGCTAATCCTGGCATTCTTGAAGGGGTGATTAAAGTGGAGCGAGAGGGGAGTGATATGTGGATCGTCCTAACCGTCTTAACTATCCTGGTAGTTGGTGGGGGATTAGCGTACTACTTACTGTGGTATAAAAAAATGAAAGAACGTAAAATCAATTTTGATGACTATTAATTTTTCCATTGAAAATGACTTTTGAAAAGCCATAAATGAAAATGAAAAAATGCACAATTCTTTATAACTTCAAACTTGAGATGAAAAACCTTCACCAATATTTTGTTCAGCTAGTTTTATTACTTTTCTTTTCCTTGTTCGCCCAGATGCCTTTCGTAGGTGCTCAAGTTCAAATTCCTGTGAGTTTCAACTTTGCTGGAGCTGAATATGAAGGCCAGTTCATTTACAAACTAGAAACCGGCGACGGAAAGAATCTAACTTCTCGGGAGTCCGGGTTCGAAATCGATGCGCAACAAGCGGAAAAGGAAGTCATCCTTGAAATGGTTGCCTTCAAGTTATTGGGGGATCCCAATCAGCATGCAACAGCGTTTAATAATAAAAGGCCGCAAATTTATATCAATAATTCATGGATTAAAACGACTGGTCCTATTCAGATAGATGATGAAAATGATTACGTCATTCTGTATATTCCGACCAGGCAAAGGAGCCGGGGAAGAAAAATAAAATTTAAATTAACCGGAGATGGCGAAATTTCGATTTCATTCCGATTTGCAGTGGTTCCTCCCAATAAGGTAGGAGAAACGATTATGAAAAACGAACGCCACCCCAAAACCATTATGAAGAAATTTACGGTTGTAAATTTTAAAGGAAACGGTAACGGTGGAGCAAACCCTGAAGAAGCCTTTTGGGAAAAAGTTAGTTCGGAAGGGTATAAAATCGTCGATCTACAAGCTTATCTGGATCAATTTCCCGATGGCGCTAACGCCCAGGCTGCCGAGAACGAATTGAACAATAAACAAAATGACCTGTATCGAAGAGCAAAGCAAACCAGAAAGATAACTGCTATTGATACTTATCTGCGTTTCTTCCCTACTGGCTCCAAAGCCCGGGAGCTTAAAGCACTAAAAAAAGAACTGGAAAAGCCTACAGTTGCCGATACCCCAAATAAGCGGGAAACGACATCTCCTACAGGGCCGCCAGAATGGCAAACTGATTTCGAAGCGGCTTCTACAGAACAGGATTTCCAAAGCTATATCAGCAAATACGATGGCCTTAATGATGCCCGTAAAAATGTGAACATCGCTAAAAAGAAAATCGAAGAAATCGGTATCATCCCTACTAAAGTGAGCAGGCTGAGCTATACTTATGAGTTTACAAATGTCTTCTCACCAAGAGTCCTAGAAATAACCGATGCAGATGGCGTCTCCATCGATACGAATGGCTTCAGCCGTACCCACAGACTGGAAAACGTCAAAATACGAGATGGCGAACCCCATGATATCATCATCTTTGACCCTCAAAAACCTCCCGGAAAAAATCAGAGCCGGTTTAGTATGACCGAAGTCATAGAAGTTCAATATGAATTGTTACCCAATCCATCAGATACCGGATATACTCTTACCGTTCAAGGCGGTGAAAAACCCTACAAATTATATCTGATCAAGGATAATCAAAACGCCGTTTTCAAATCCTTCAACTCAAATTCCTTTAATGTCGTTCCGAGTAACTTTGATGGAGATGATCTCGAAGAGGGCGCCTACCAAATACGTATCCAGGATAATAAAGGATTGGCATATGATGTAGGGCCGGAAGTGCAAATTAAAATTGTTTCAACAAAAGATAACTGGCTGATATACGGAACCATAGGTGGACTGGGAGCAGTGATAGGTATTATTATTTTATACTTCCTAATCCGGGGAATAAATAAAAACCGGCAAAAGAAAAAACTTCAGGCGTTTAAAGAACGGAAACAGGATCAGGGGCAAGAAGAAAAAACGGAATACCAAAGACCAGCCAAATCTACGGTGGCCGCTTCTCAGAATACCTCAGTAGTCAACGAAAGCACCAAAGAAACTCAGTCTTCACCTTCCGCTAATTCCTCCAATACGATGAATGAAGAAGAAAATAAACCCTCTTCAGAATCCGAAAAAAGTACCTCAACCCCTGCTGAGAAAAACACTGCTGATAAAGTTGCTGCAGGAGGCAGTCGGCTCCGGATAAAGTCTAAACGCGAAAAAGCCAGAGATGAGGAACCCATACAGGCGATTATTGCCAAAGGGAAATACTATCGATTGGAAATGAGTAATTTATGGAGTGATACAGCAATCTCCGACCTTTATCTCAGCCGGAAAACGATCGGCTCTATTCACACCTTCCTGATTAATCAGAAAAATGAATGGCATGAAGAACAGGAAGGAACGATCCCCGAAATCGGAGGGTTTCTGATTGGAAGGTCTGAGATAAATGAAGATAGCAAGCAATATGTAGTATTAACAGAAGAGTTTATTCCTATTAATCCGGAAGATCACAATGTCTATCAACTGGAGTTTAGTACCGAAAGTTTATCCAATGAATTAGGTAAAATCCAGGATGAGTTTCCAAGCCTGGATTTGGTGGGCTGGTTCCATACCCACCCCGGGCATGGCCTCTTTTTGTCCAAGCCAGATTTAACGATACATGAAGGGTTCTTCCGGCAACCTTATCAATACGCTATGGAGATCGATACCTTGACTTCAGAACTGGATCTCGGCTTTTTTACCCGGAAGCTAAACGGCAAAGTCAATAATACGGATAGCCGCATTCCAGGGGCTAGTTGGTTTGAATGGACAGAAGTAGCCAAGTCTATCTGGAAACTGTAAAGGATTGATCGCAATTAAGATCTAGTATTGCCATTTAATTTTGAAGTTCACATGCAAATAGAAAAACCGCTTTTCCAACCATCAGTAGCTAACCTCTTTGCCCGATTAGGAATGTTGATCCTCTTTTGGGCGGCCTTCTCCTGTATGGCTTACGCTCAATCTGATGGTGCCACCGCTAACTTCGGCGCATACAATATTGAATTTGATTACGCCGATGATCCCTATTACAATGATTCTACTATTTCTCTTGACCTGAAACTGAAAGCTATTCAGGGTGGCCAACGCTACAAACTAGGAAGAGGAGAAATTAAAGTGTATGAAATCGTTGACGGTGAAAAGTTAGAATACGACGTCACCAATGTAATCAATAAAGTGGAGGAAAGCCAGGAGATAAATATTACCGAACAATATAATGTACTCCTTCTGGCCGATATCAGCAAAAATATCGATCAGGCAGAAATCGATAAAGGAAAGGAGATTATTAAACAGATAGTTAGTGACATCTCTCTTCCGTCAGGCTCCAAATACCTGTTCTCTACCTTCGGAGACGAGGTTTCAGATCTTAAAGAATTGAACTCCTCCAATGTTAATGAAGTACTTCGAGATTATGCTCCTACCGCCGATGCTTCCGATCTCTATGGGGCTGTTTTCCGTCAGGTTCGTAAACTTCGGGATTTTGAAGGAAAAAAAGTGCTGATCCT
Source organism: uncultured Saprospiraceae bacterium (assembly GCA_964534315.1). Classification (GTDB taxonomy): domain Bacteria; phylum Bacteroidota; class Bacteroidia; order Chitinophagales; family Saprospiraceae; genus CAZHOV01. Next base: position 16,181 of record CAZHOV010000049.1, read on the forward strand.
GCTTTCAGACGGAAATCATAGTACCCCCCAAATTCCTTATTATAATACCCACCTGCCATATGAGGAGGAGGAAGTGCTAAAACTGTTTGAACAATTAAGCTTCGAACTTTCTGTTTTCTCGATCGGACTCGGCAGCCAGATTAACGAACCCTTTCTTTCAGCATTGGTGAAAACGACCTCCAATGCTTCCGACTCTTACAGCCAAGGAGTGCTCCCGGATAATCTCAAGGAGAATCTCTTTAGCGGAGCCCAATTAAAAAGTAATAATATCGCTCAGCTGTTTCCTCCTTCCGGACGGAATATCTTTACCGGAGAATCCCGAAAACTAAAAGTTATTTGGGTAGAAACCGATTCGGTAGAGGTCAATTTTTCGTTGGGAAGTATTCAGATTCCCATAGAAATAAAATCCGGCGGAATCAGTGCCACTACCTGGACAGTCTATTTTCTAATCGGCGCCCTCTTTGTCGCACTACTGTTTATGGCCTTTTCGTTGGCCGTACCAGTGATTACCCGACAGAATTTTAAACGCAAATACGTACAGCCCTATAAACGGATTCCCGGGGTCACCAAGCGGGATCCGCTGACCAATGAACCCTTTGAAGAGGGCGAGCTGGTTGTGGTGAAATGCACACAGGTGACCTCGCTCTCTACCTGGGACGGCCTGGGCGGGCAATGCCCTAATTATCCGGATTGCCTCGATTTTGTTAACCCCTGTAACGGAGCAGGTGCCCCTACAGGAAATGAAAACTTTTTCTCCATGAAAGGAGTGCTGGGCAAACTGAACTGGTTGTGGTTTGGTAGTCTCGGAGGGTTTATCGCCTGGTCTTTATTTGCCATCACTCAGGTCCTCAATCTTTCCTGGTATAAAGACCTGATGAAAGGGATAACAGAACTGGGCTTTGTGTCCAGTTCGTTTGACAAGTCTATCAATGTATCTTCCCTGGAAGTGCTCTCCAATGAAACCTTACTAGGTATTGCTTTTGGTACCGGTATTTCCTTTGCGCTGGCCTGGGTAGAAGAACGAGGCCAACCCAGAAAGATTTCCTGGTTCAGAATTTTCTTACGGACAGTTATCGGGATGGTGGTTTCATTTGTCGTCTTTGTTATCGGTTTCTACATTCAATATACCGGATTACTCCCCTTTAATTGGTTAAATGCTTTGTTAACCTGGTTACTATTGGGAATAGCACTGGGGTTGGTGTTGTCGATCAAGTCAAGCGTATCGCCCAAGAGAGGTGTCATGGGAGGCATACTGGCCTCAGCGATTGCCTTTGGCGTGTACTTCTTTTTGTCGACTTTTACACAAGAATATAGCCTGACCAAGCTCTTTAGTTTTATTATTATGGGCGGGGTGCTCGGCTATACCCTTGTAACGATTATTGCTACCCTGGAAGATTTTGAAATGGAATACCTCACTCCGGAGAAATTTCAGGGTACTAACCCCATCAGTAAGTGGCTCAAATCAGGTGTTGATGTAACGATAGGCCGGGAACCGGGGTGTTATGTCTATGTCAAGTGGGAAGATGATGCCGTATTGCCGCACCATGCCGTGTTGACCTTTGAAAAAGGCGTAGTCTTTATGGAACCAATAGGAGAAACCCTGGTCAATGGTCGTATGCTTTCAAAAGGCAAGAAAACTGCGCTCAAAGATGGCGATCTGATCCAACTGGGCCGCGATAGCATTACTAAAATGCGTTACAAGGAAAAACGAAAGTGATAATTTGTTAAGATTTTATTAACGGTTGAAAAATATTTGTATTTTTAATCAGATGATGGGGGTTAGTGAGTAATTACTCTCTACACATCTAAAAACATTTTCAAACTCCAAAAATAGACAATATGAAGAATAAGATGTTTACAAAATTTGCAATTGGTCATTGGTTTTCATTAAGCTTGGTGCTGTTGCTGAGTGGGTTTGTAGTTGGGGGAGTGCAGGGGCAGAATTGTAATAATAATTTTTTTAGTGTCTTTCCGACTAGCACTGTGACTCCAGCTACCTGTGGTCTTGCAGATGGATCCATGACTATTAGTTTTGAAGTGGGTAATTTAGGATCCGGGGATGAATGCGAATTCAAAATTAGTGGAAATGGTATTTCAGATATGACATTTACAATGACCGGAGACGGGAATGAAAATGCCCCAGATATGGTTTCTGAAACTATATCTGGTTTAGGAGCAGGTACTTATACTGTTGTTACAGTAACATTATTACTAGACAACGGTGATGACGGGCAAATTCAGCCAGTTAATACAAATGGTAATGTTGTAATTCCGGAGGCCATTGACTTTACGTTAGCTTTCGATACCATTCAACCAACTTGTATTGGAGGTGATGTACCTACTTCAGGAAACTGGAATGGATCCATTGAAGTGACTGTTACCCCATCAGGTATTGCAAGTATGTACACTTACCGTCTCATCGATACAGGTAATGGCAACGTAATCGATGATTTTGGACCTAATTCAATGACTACTCACACCTTCTCAGGCTTGGATCCCGATGATTATATTGTTTCTGTAGAAGATGAAAGTGGGTGTATTGACTCTTCAGGAGTTATTACGCTAAATGATCTTGATGATGTAACCTTCACGACTACGCCCACCGATCCTTTTTGCGAAATGGGTAATCTTCCTTCAAATCCTAATGGCTCTATTGAAATTAATGTAACCGCCGGAACTCCTGATTTTACGTTTGAACTGACAGGAGATGCCTCCGAAACAGCTACCCAAAGCGGAACCTCCTACACTTTCACAGGCTTGGATGACGGCCTTTACATGGTTGAGGTTACCGACGAAAACGGATGTACGTCCAGTACGCCTTTCAATATAGTGCTGGATGAACTCGTCGATCTCCAGATCTTTGCAGTTGGTACTGATCCGAATTGTGATGACGGACCCGAAAGCGGATCAATCGATGTGTCGATCGTAGCCGGCGGCTCGGGAGCAACCTTGTCTTATGACTGGTATCTTTTGCCGTCCGGACAAAATCCTATTGGAAATATTCAGGACCCAACAGGCCTAATTGCCGGGGCTTACGATGTTATCGTCACTAATGAAGATAACCAATGTAAGGATAATCTTAATCCTGATATTGTACTGGAACCTCTGGTTTTTCCGGTAATCTCCAATATTTCTACGACAGATGAGACTTGTACGGCCGGTTTAAATGGGGCAGTCACCTTTACGGTCAGTAATTTGGAAACCAATGTGGGAGATTACGAGATTTTTGATATTCCGGGAAATGTTACGGTCGTTCCACCTACCCCTGTAACCAACCAGACTGTAACCGTGGAAGATTTTGCTGCCGGAGCATATGAAGTGGTGGTGACCAGTGACGAGGGATGTAGTACCTCTCAAACCTTTGCCATCGGCACTGATGATGTTGAGTTGATGATTCAGGAAGTAGAAGTGATGAATCCCCGTTGCGAAGGCGTTGAGGACGGGTTTATTGATATCAATAGTATTATGAATCCTAACGGACAGGTTACTTACGATTGGAGTACAGGTGGAGATACGGATCGTATAGAAGACCTTCCTCCGGGTACGTATACCGTTACCGTAATAGATGACTTCGGCTGCGAAGGCGTAGAGTCTTACACATTAGAATATGATTTTGACTTGGAGATCGATACCATTGCCACAGACCCACCCGCTTGCCCGGGCGCCTCTGACGGGTCGGCTATGGGGGAGATAACCTCTCTGACCAATGCCAGCGAATACGAAGTGGCATGGTTAAACGCGGAAGGAAATTCAACGGAAACGATTACCGGTCCTTCTTTTTCTTCTGATAACTTGTTCAGCGGATTAACTACCCTTATCGTTACAGAAACGATGCCTGTTCCGGGGTGTGCAGACACGATCGAGTTTGTCCTGACGCCGCCGGCAGATCCTTTTGAGCTAGGCTTTATTACGATCAATAATACGGTTGATTGCAATGGAAACAATACCGGTAGCGCAACGATCAATCTAACCAATATTGACCCCGATGTAATCACAGCACCTTTTAATTATACATGGCTGGATGAAAACGGAAATGTGATTTGTTCTATTTCGAACAGTAATGAATTGACCCACACCTGTGACGATATACCCGGAGGTGATTTTCAGGTGATCGTTTCCAAAGATGGCTCTCCCTGCGAAGGCGTTTTTGACGGCAACATGTCTGAGCCCCCTGCAATTGCTGGAAGCGTCGACGAAGTGATCAATGTGGATTGTTTTGGTGATTCCACAGGGTCTGTGTCCGTAACTGTCAGTGGAGGGACACCCCCATTCCAATTTGCGTGGAATAATAATGAAACGACTGAGGATCTGCAAGATCTGCCTGCCGGGGATTATCAACTTACGGTTACGGATGATAATGATTGTATGTTTGAGCTCCTTCCAGTAGCAGAAGTTACCCAACCTACGCAAATCGATGTTTTGATAACAGGGGATAATATTGTCTGTTCGGGAGATTCCACGGCAGAACTTTTTGCCGATGTAATGGGCGGGACGCTGGATCCTGGGAATGATTATGCTTACCAGTGGAGTGACAACCAAACATCGAATCCTGCAACAAATCTTTCCAGTGGAGTGTATTTGGTTACCGTTACGGATGATAATGGCTGTACCATGGATGGGGATTCTTTTCAGGTTGATGAACAATCTACCAGTGCAGCTAGTAATTCCATTACCATAGAAGGTAACACTTCTGTCATTAATCCCTCCGTCACAGAGGAGGTATTTTCAGGTGAGACCTTTACCATTTCTCTGGATGCTGAAGATCCGAATCTGGTTGTGACAGGAGTGGCCTGGATGTCGCTTGACCCGGAAGATAATATTATAGAGAGCGATCCTGTTTCCGGATTTATTGAAGGAGACAATACCGGGAATAGTTTTGATTTGACGTTGACATTACGAGAGGGAACCGCCGATCCTCAGGAATCTGTACTTTTGGGCGTTACGCCTTTTTACAATGGTTGCCCCGGGGATTCGACTACCGTCCGGATGAGTGTTGTTGGTAATTTGGAACCCCTCATTCCGCCTTTCATTTCTCCTAACGGAGACGGAGTCAATGACGAATGGAACATCAAAGCAGCAGCAGGTACCGAAGTAGAGGATTACAACATACAGTTGTTTAACCGCCAGGGAGGCCGGGTCATGCAAGCTAATTCGATTGATATGATCAATACCAATGACTGGGTGACTAACTGTCCGGACGGCACCTATTTCTATGTTATAGAAGTCGATAGCGAACGCCTGAGAGAGACTTTTTCCGGAACCTTGAATATTCAACGCTAACTCCAAATAAATAATCTCCCCTGAAGGCGCTAACCCTTCAGGGGTAGGGCTTTCATGAATCCCTTCAAAATCAATGCATTTATGAAAAATATAATTTCTACTTTTTTAATTGCCGGTTTTCTATTTGGTACCCTCAACGTGCTGTGGAGCCAGCAAATCCCTATCAGCAATCACTACCTCTACAATAATAAATTGTACAATCCTGCAGCTACCGGAGTAGATGGAGGACAGGTCACGCTCAATTACCGACAGCAATTCTTGTCGATCGAAGAAAACCGCCCAAATACCATTCTACTTAATGTAGGGTTAGCCCCTATAAAATCAGCCGACCGTTTTGGGGTAGGGCTCAACCTCGTGTATGACGAAGCCGGCCTGATCGGTCGTACGGATATCAGCGCATTATTTGCCTATCAATTAGTGAATACCGATAATGTATTGCTCTCGGCAGGAATAAAAGCCGGATATTTGCTGCAGCAAATGAATTTTGGAGATATTCTTGATGATGCCGTAGATAATGGCGTAGATGCCACCGATCAAGTCTTTTTGAACGAAAATGTGACCGAGGGAACCTTTCAGGGTGGTCCTGGTCTATATTTCAGATATACGCTGGAAGACGGACATCAAATCAAAGTGGATGCCGCTATGCCGCAGCTGCTCACCAGCGATTTGGAATATCAGTCTGACGGTTCTACTGCAACCTTTGTTAGTGAAAACCACCTGATCTATAATGTAAGCTTCTACGCCAATGTGGCTGATGGTGTAGCGATCGAACCCCACTTTATGGGTAGGGGCATCTTGGGCGACAAAGAGCTAAAAGCCGGGATGTTTGACCTTTCTTTGAGAGCGCATTTTATCGATGCCCTTTGGGTAGGACTTGGATACCGGTCGGGCTTATGGGCGGATCAAGATGGTATTAACACCGCAGGTATTTATGGGGCCGTCGGGTTACAGTTTATTGAAGATCTGACGTTATTCCTTTCTGTTGAAGGTCGTTCAGCTCTTGGGATGACTGTCGAAGTGGGCGGTTCTTATAATTTTAATAATGCGCCTTCCGCACCAGTCTTTACCGACCCTGTAAAACTCAGAACGTTTAATGAAAATCTTAATGAGGCAACAGAGTCGATCTACCGTGCTCAGGAGTTAATCCCCTTAGCTCAGTTTAACCTCGATGCGGCTACAAAGGCCTATGAAGATGTTGAGGATGGAAGGGTCGATAGCCCCATACTCCAACAAGACCGCATAACAGAAGCTTATAGCCTGCTGGAAAATGCAAAAGAAAAATACGGCGAACTGGAAAATGAATTGATGACCGCCCAAAATCTGCTAGGCCAGTCCGAAAAGATAAATGACGACGTAGAAAATTCCGGTAAAACCCTGTCAAGTAAAGAGGCAAGTGCCCTCAAGCGCACCCGCGGAGAATACAACAATGCGAAATCCGATGCCAACTTGCTCAAAAACCGGATTGCTAGTACCCGAAGGGAAATCCAACGGGTAGAAAATGAATTTGGAGTAGGTAAAGACCTGATTCCTTCTCTTATGGAAGATGGAAAGGTAACTGCCCTCGAAAACTATTTCCAAACAAAATTGAACCTGGTAAACAACCTTCCTTATGATGGTAATAAGGTAAGCGTTGCCCAAAAAGGTAACCAATATGAAGTCACCTACTCTTATGCCGATGAAGTGTTAGAGTACAATGTGCAAAAAGACTTGCCAAAAGTCCAATCACTGCTCAACCATATCGTAGAACGCATCGAACAACTGGATGAAGAAAACGTCACCGTCGAAAGAATTATCTTGAAAGCAGCCTATCAAGGCGATGTCGATGAATTAGAAGACGAAGCGGACTTCCAATACCAAGGCGACTACCGCAGCGCTATAAATGTTAACTATGACGTGGTCGAACTGAGTAATTCAGGAACCGTAATTGGAAGAACGGAAGATAAACGCCAAACGATCAATACTTCTGATGAACTTACCATCGAAACCCTTGCCGTACTTAAGCTTTATGGTATGCAAGAATACCTGGATAGCCAGCAGAATATCGTGACCGAAAATAATATGGACCTGGAAGTTACCGCGCCAAATTCGCAAAATCTAAGTATCCAGGTTAACGATATTATTATCGTGATCAGTAAATAATGGATCACTACTTTTAGGATCTTAAGGAGGGTGGGCGTCTCAAAACACTAATTGTGTTGCAAGACACCCAACTTCCTTCTTTGGGCGTAGGCCCAAAATAAAAAAAACGCCCGGGGCCGGCTCAAATACTTTTGAGGCTAGCCTCGGGCTATCTTTCTAACCCAATGATCGAAAACCATGCAAAAACTATTTTTCTATTATCCCTCAACCGATAGTAAATTAAAGATTCATCCTGTTCCTTGTTCTTTCTACCTTACCCTATTTCTTTTATCCGATTCTTTTGTTGTACAAGGACAAAAATTGTGTGATGTAGAAAGTATTTCGGAAACCATTGTAGTTGACCGTTTCATTTATATGAATTAGCAAATTCAAAAAAAAATTGTAGTTTTAAAGCTGTTGCTACTTCATTTTTCCAATAAATCAATTGAAATGATCCAAAGAATCAGAAGGGAGTTGTTTTATATTTTTGACGAAAATGATCCCGGGAATCATCGTTTGAATCAACCGGTGGGCCTGCTTATTATGGCATTGATTATTTTGAGTGTTTTAGCGGTGATTCTGGAATCAGACCAATATCTTGCCGAAGCTTATTCCGGAATATTCTACAACTTCGAAGTATTTGCCGTTATCGTCTTTACGGTGGAATATTTAGCCAGATTATTTACCGCCGATCTTAAATATAAGAACGTAGGTGTAGTTCGGGCGGCTATTATGTTTGTCTTTTCGCCTATGGCTATTATTGATTTTTTAGCGATCCTACCTTTCTATCTTGAGTTAGCTTTAGTGGCATATGGTGTTTCCAGTATGTTAGATACGCGCTTCCTGAGGGTGCTGCGTCTAATGCGTCTCTTAAGGTTGTTTAAGCTCAACCGGTATAATAATTCTATGAAGTTGATCGGAAATGTATTGAGAGAAGAGAAAGAAAAGTTATTTATTACGGTTTTTATGGTAACGATTCTGCTTATTTTATCTGCGGCATTGATCTTTACAGTAGAGCACGAAAAGCAACCGAAGGCCTTCCCAAATATTTATTCTTCTTTATGGTGGGCGGTAGCTACGTTGACAACCGTAGGATATGGAGATGTATTTCCGGTCACCGGAGCTGGAAAAATACTGGCAGGAATGATCGCCTTACTGGGAATTGGTTTGGTTGCTCTACCTACCGGGATCATGGCCTCTTCCTTTGTCAATCATCTCAATGATCAGGAAAATTCAAATAATGGAGAGGAGGTAGTGGAAGAAGAACCCCTGGGGAGTTCTTCTTTCACTTATTGCCCGCATTGCGGCAAGAAATTATCGGAACATTAAGCACTTGGTCAAAAATAAGTTACCATTAAATTGGGATGAGTTTTGAGCTCAATCAAGGCAAAAAACGTAGGCGATGCCATAGCATCGGCGAGGCTTTTTAACGCAGAGTGTGCTTAAAAATCGCCCAATGAAATAAGTGAATTATTTTGACCAAGTGCTTAAGTTTTGACAACTACTAATGTCTTTTTTTGAGCTCGATCAGACAGCGCTCGGCGCTGGTATGATCGAGACCGATCTTATCGGCCAGTTCGAAAAGCTCTTCTCTGGAGGTATCTACATCGATAGCGCTTTCCAGCATATATTGTTTAGCCTTTAGGGTAATTTCTTGTGTTTGTTGGTCGCTAAAGCCAAACATATCGGCGTATTCGAGGAGTACTTCACGTTCGGAAGGATCCATATCAAAATCGACCAGAGACATTACCCAAGTAAGCATATAAATTGTTTCTTTTGCGCCGGGCGACAATTCGGAGCATTCGATTTGGGAGATGGGGTCTTTAGCTGCCAATTCGTCTATAGTTCCGAGGTCGGAGCCGATCATACTTTGGAGAAATTCTCGTTCTTCAGCTGACATGCTGGCGTCGGCATGAGCAATTTCGATGAGCATTCTTGCCAGTATTTCTTTTTCAAAATGGGATTGGAGGGGTGATTTTTGGATTTGTTCTTCTACCGGACTCAGGGCAGCTTCCTGTTCTTCTTGCTGCCGTCTTCCCCGGCGTTTGATCGAAACTTTTCCGGAAGGAGTGGAGACGCTGGAGGCAGCCGGAGCGGATGACCAGCTATTGGTGTGTTGGTCAAAATGAAATTGGTCAGCAACTTTTCGAAAAGCTTCGAGAACGGCTTCCCGTTTTTCTTCACCGGTAAATTTAACGCCCAGGTTGTCCTGGCTCATCAGGGTTCGAACAGTCGTAGAACCCATTCGTCCCATCATACCTCCTCCGATGGCTGTCCGGATCAATCTGGAGGCTTGACGGCGAAGCATATTGGTTCCTTGCCGGGTTACTTTGCGTTGCAGTTGGCTTTGTACTGAGCGAGAACGCTTTACTCTCGCTTCTGACTGAACGGTTTGGTTTGACCCCGGGATTTGAAAGGTGCAATAAACGGTCGTACCTTCTATTTCGGAAGAAACCAAAAGCGGTTCAATTGATTCATAGGAATAATCCATAATTGAGATGTAGTTTTATGATAGAATATTGGGGGCAGTTATTTATTTCTTTTTTATAACAATTTTCTTTCTTCCTTGACCGGTAGCAGGTTTTCGCGGAGGAGTAGGTTTGGGTGTAGGTGGTGGAGGCGGGCCCTGAGAAGTTCCTCCGGAGGAGGATTCGTCGTCTGATTTTTTAAGAAATTCCATGGCTAGATTGTAGCTTTTATCATACTGACGGGCCCAATCTTCTGTAATGTGGTTTTTTTTGATCCATTTGTAGGCTTCATCCACCAACTTTTTATCCCAAAGGACTTTTTTATCTTCTCCTTCATAGAAATAATCTTTTGCATTTTTAGCTATTTCCCTGTAGATATTGGCATTTTCCAGTTCTTCGATCATCCATTTTTTAAGGCGTTCCCAATGCGTTAACAAGTCGATGGTTTCCAGTTCTATTATGGAGTTTTCATTATTCAGGTCGATGTGTTTGTCGAAGATTCCGTTGCCTTGTAGACGGAAGGATTCGACGATTTCTGCAATGCGCTGCGGAGATTCGTCGATGATTGTTGCCAGGTCTTTTAGCTTTTGGGGGCGGATTTCGCCTTTGTGTTTGGCCGTATTTTTTTGGGTGATCGCTTTGAACATAGCTGCCCCGATCTTTTTTTGACTACTAGTGAGGTTGTCGAAAATGATCTCTGCCTGTTCGTTTACAGGAAGTGAGGTGTCAACCTGTTTCTTTTGCGCACCTTTATCGGAGGTTCCTGATTTTTTCTTGATTTTTTTCAGCAAGTCACTAGAGGAATCTTCGACGGAGTCTACTTGGTCGGTAGAGTTAGAAGTTGAACCGACTTCTTCTAAGGCATAATCTTCAAAATTTTCTTCTTTTTGCTTTCGCTTTTTCGCTATGATTCCTGGCTTCCTTCCCGTTGCTTTATAAAATAGCGATTTGTCGACTACCGGAGGTTTCTTTTTGTTCCATTCCCGCCACGTTTGATACATATATTTTTGGAGTTTTGGCAGTTGGAAGGCATCAAAAGAAAGTTCTTCTATCAGAAGGTTACAAAGCTCATTGTCCACCGTGGTATTAAAAGCTTCAAAAGGCTTTTGGATGGCCTTTTTTAGTTCGTATTGATTAAGCGTGTGGAGGTAAAAGATATTTCGATCAATGGCCGCTTTTAAATTGGGAAAAGCGTGGCTGTAAGAAAGGTTGCTCGTAGACATCGAGAAGATGACATAAATGGCAGCTTGGTTAGACTGTGCACCTTTTAATAATAAATTGATAAAATGGTTTTTGCGTTCGAGAGAGATATCCCCCTTAAGCAGTAGGTCGTCGAGCGGGTCTACGATAACTAATAGATTGAAATACTGAATATAAGAACTCGAATTGTAAACATTGATCAGGCCATTGGTGTTGGCTGTTAGTTTTCTTAGTGTATTTTCCTGAAAATCAGGAGGAAGTTTTCGTTCAGATAAAATTTTTGGTTTGGAAAGGCCCCGAGCAAGTAACTGAATGGGATCGGAATTAGGACGGATAAAAAGTACTTTCCATTGCGATCCGGCTTTAGCATGATACCCGATATTCCTCAGATCCGGAGCCAATCCGCATGTCAACAAAGAGGTTTTTCCCGTTTTAGGTAAGGAGGTCAGTACCACTAATCTACTCCTTCGAAGCCTGTTTTTCAAATCCTGTACCTCCTTGGAGCGGCCGAAAAACACTTTTTTTTCAGATCCATTATATGGACGAGGACCAGCAAATGGGGTAGAAATATGAGGATTATTGATCATTTGGCACTAAATTTCAGCTTATGTTTCTCCTGTTAGGAATATCTAAATTACAAAAAAAATTGTATATTGCAATATAATACTTTTACCTCCAAATTAAAAAGAAAATTCATGCCACCCGCAGCTCGTCTTACAGATAATCATGTTTGCCCCATGCAAACTCCCGGGGCGCCTCCGGTGCCCCATGTAGGCGGCCCGATTACCGGTCCGGGAATGCCCACTGTTCTAATCGGAAATATGCCGGCAGCGGTATTGGGAGATATGCTTGTTTGTGTGGGCCCGCCTGATACGATCATCCTGGGTTCTATGACTGTGCTGATCGGTGGTAAACCGGCAGCCAGGATGGGTGATTCCACCGCTCATGGCGGTAAGATAGTTATGGGTTTTCCACAAGTAATGATCGGAGGTTAAATTCATTCGAAATTTAAAACCCTAAAATAATGGATGAACATCAAATTTTTCGAAAACATCAGCAACCCATCCAGTCCATTGGAGAAGCCGTTGCAAATCATCATATTGAAAGTGGAGAAAGAACCCTCACACCTCCAACACTCCAACTAAAATGCGCCGCTTGCGGTGAGGATAACCGTATGCAACGAAAAGCTATTCAGCGTCAGCCAATGGAAGAGGAAGAAGAATTAATGATGAAGAAAAATCCAATGCAACGTCAGGAGGAAGAGGAAGAATTAATGATGAAGAAAAACCCAATGCAACGGCAGGAGGAAGAGGAGGAGGAAATGCAAATGAAGCGAAGTGCCATCCAGCGGAAGAAAACCGCTGATATTATGCAACGTTCAACTGGATCGGGTAATGTAATTCCTGAGGAAGTAAGGGGCAACCTCGAGCAGACCTTGGGCAGTGATCTGTCTGATGTGCGTGTCCATGCTAATTCACCAAAAGCTCCTGAAGTTGGTGCGCTGGCCTACACTCAAGGCAATGATATCCATTTTGCACCGGGTCAGTATAATCCAAATTCGTCTTCCGGCCAAGAATTGTTAGGCCACGAAGCTGCTCACGTCGTTCAACAACGCGAAGGCAGAGTCCAACCAACTGGTGAAGTCAATGGCATGCCCTTGAATGACGATGATACCTTAGAACGAGAAGCTGATCAATTAGGTCGCCAGGCTGCCCAGCAAAAGAAAAAGGATTGATAAACTAGTTTAAGTTGATCCTATCGAGGTTTTTCTCTTTACCGAATACTAAAAAGTTGACTATCCCAAGTCCTTTTTTATTACCATTCACGGGGCATAAAAACCGTTTTTATCTATGTTTATGGAGTTGTTCCAGCTCTCTGCTTTTTCAACAACCAACCTATCAGTAAAGTAGAAAAAAAAGAAAAACTGCCATAATAAACAGCAACCATTTCCATCTGCTCATTATTTAACAGTTGAGAAGCTATGAATATGGCTAACGCGCTATTCTGTAGTCCCATCTCTATTGCTATGGTAATATTGGCCTTATGAGTAATTCCGGCCATTTTCGAAGCATAATATCCTGCCAGTATAGTAATGATATTAAGGATTAACAAAGGAATTAGAAGATGAAAATTTTCCAAATAAGAAAGGGATCTGTTTTTACCACCAGAAAAAATGGCGAGTAAAACAATCCCTACCAGCAACGCCGGTAATATAATTTTCAATGGTTTTTTTAGTGCATCTGTAAATTTGTTACTCGTCTTTTCATTTATCAAAATACCTATAAAAACGGGTACAAGAACAGTGAGCAGGATATCCCAAAAGGTAGTAGTGAAAGACAATTGAATGGTTGTATATTCTTCCAAAAATAACTGGAGTGCGAGGCTGATATAAATAGGAATGGTCAGAATAATGGCAAAACTATTAAAGGAAGTCAACGAAACCGATAAAGCAACTCTGCCTTTTAATAAATGTGTTACCAAATTAGATGCGGTTCCGCCGGGAGCAGAGGCAATTATGATCACCCCTACTTTGAAAACAGGGTCTATCGGCCAGAAATAAATTAGCGCAAATGCAATGAGAGGCAACAATAGTAACTGGCAAACTAATCCCATGATGACTGCCTTGGGATGCCTAAATACCCGGTAAAAGTCTTCTAATTGTAAACTCAATCCAATCCCCAGCATGATGATAGCTATAGCAATGGAAATGAGTAGGTCTGCATCGAAGGTAATTTGATCCAAACGTTCGTTTATTATTTTTTGAAACTGTGATCAGCCATAAATAAGCATTCTTCGAGAAATAGCCAAATATTCTCTTATCCATTATAAGTAAATCGGGTAATCGGAGGGGGTTCCTTAGGCGCCTAACTCAAAAAAAAATGAATTCAATGGTAACGTTTGCACTATTAAGGGAATTAATGTATGAAAGCAAGGCTTTGATTTTTTAGTTATATTGTTTAGGAATCGTTTGGAATTGCGTATTTTACTAATTTTTTAGTGGTTCGTTAATTAGTGATTATTTTCAAATTTACCTATTTTTTATTCGTTCAAATATAAATTGTTAAAAATCAAAATAGTTTCCTTATGAAAACCAATTTTTTGAAACCGATTATGTGCTTAATAGGAGTTTTCCTCTTTATATCTTTAGCTACTCCGGTAATGGGACAAGATGAGGTCAAGAAGAAATCTGATCAGTACAAGAACCGGGCTAAACGGCAAACGGAACGCCGGGTTGACAGAAAGGTAGATGACGCCATCGATAGCGGGTTAGATGCTATTTTTAACCGTAAAAAGCGGAAGAAAAAGAAAGAAAAAGAAATGGAAGAGGAGTATGGGTATTATGAAACGGAAAATGAAGAAAATACTTATTATGACTTGCAGGAAGCTGAAGAAGTAGGATATAATGAATTTAATGGTTCGTTTAAAATGGAATTTAAAACCACACGAGATGGAAATGTGATTAACGGTGAAAGTGGTGCCAACTACTATTACTTTGATCGCTTCCAATCAGCTGTTAAATCTGCTGATGAGGCGGATTCGGATGTGACGATCATTTATGATCTGCAAGAGAAAACCATGACAACCGTCAAGAAAAGTGGCTCTAATAAGGTAGCCATCATTATTGACAGACCGGTTTCTCAGAAACCAGCTCTTAGTGCCTCTGAAATAAGTGTACGCGAATTGAGTTCTACTAAAAATATCGAAGGCTACGAATGCAAAAAATATGTTGTGGAAACACCTAATGATTTGATTACCTTATGGGTAAGTACAGAACTACAATATAATTTTGATATATTGATGCTTTCGGTAGATGCCCGGGGTAAAAAGGAGATGCAGAAAATTAGTTCGGGGTATACTATTTATGGGTTACCAATGGAAATGGTAGTGGAGTCTTTGGTAAGAGATGAGAATATCCGTATGAATATTTCGGATTTAAAGGTAGGAAGTCCGAATAAGAATATATTTGACTTATCAGATTGTGATGTTACGGATATGTCCAATTAATTGAAAAACGACGTTTGATTAAAAATCGAATCCATGGAACTACGGTAGGTCATAAATTGCTCCATTTGTTTAGGATTTAAGTTGGCGATTTTAGTAATGCGTCCTTCCTTGTAGTGGTCAACTTGCTTGCCGTTTTTCCAAAATCTGAAACAGACGTGCGGCCCGGTTGCTAAGCCGGTAGAGCCTACATAACCAATTACATCTCCTTGTTTCACCCGTTTTCCTGGCTTAATCCCGGGAGCAAAATCCTGCATATGGAGGTATTGGGTGGAATAAACATTGGAATGCTTAATTTTTACATAATTTCCGTTATTTGTTTTGAAGCCGGCTATCGTTACAGTGCCATCAGCAACGGAGTAGATTTCAGTACCTTCCTTTGCGGCATAATCGGTACCAAGGTGAGGTATTTTAACTTTCTTGACCGGATGAACGCGCTCCAGATTGTATTTGGAAGAGATTCTTCCATACTTTATGGGAGACATGAGAAATTGCCTCTGTAATGGTTTAGCATAGTAGCTTAAATATTGCTCCTCTTTTCCGTTGTCAAATAAAAACGCATAGTGGTTTTCTTTTCCGTTTTGGAAATAAATGGCGAGAATATTTCCGTGGTCTACTACTTCGCCATCGGCCAGTTCGGTTTCATAGATCACCTTAAACTTATCTCCCGGTGCAACGTGGTAAAAGTCTACTGACCACTTGAGCACTTCAACCATTTTATCCATAATGTCAAGGTCGATATTATTTTCGTTTATAGCCTCCAGGAAGGTGGTCTGGATAATCCCGGATGAGACGTCCACCCGGGAGGTTGCTTTCTTAGTAATTTCTTCAACAGATACCGGGTAGCCAAGCGAGAATTGCAATACGCGGTAAGGAGTAGGTTCGTATTCGAACTGGACAATTTTATTTTTATTTTCTTTACTAGCCAATATTCGGTATTTGTTGGCTTTTTTAAGTTCATAAACCCCTTCTTTCCTGGCCAGGCTTTCAATAGCAGCTACGTCTTTTTCGGAAACGCGGTAGTCCTGGAAAAACTCTTTAAAGCTTTTGTCACGGTCAATATAGCCTTCGTCTTTTATGGCATAGGCATCGAGTTTAGTACTTTTTTGGGCCTGTTGGGCCGGAGGAACTGCCGACGTATTTGCGTTAGTTGATGCGTCCGGACCTCCGGAAAATACAATAACTAATAGTACAACGAGAATAATAATAGGCACGCCAATGAAAACCGAAAGCTTGAGCAACTGGTTTTTCCGTTGGGTCTCTTCGAATCTCGATAGTAGTTCGGAGTACTTGTTTTCACGATTCACTTTTGGGTGAATCCTCAATTTGGGTTGGTTGGTTGTCTTTTGGGGAGAATTAGAAGATGAGGGGGAAGCTTTTTGATTTCCCTTTCGTTTGATTACTATCTTTCGTCTATTCTCCATAATTTAGAACGTTAATTGGTTTTGATTAATACGTTAGGTAAAGCTTATCCCCATCAGCGATTCTCGGTTTAGAATAAAATTTGGTTAAAAGATCAAAAAATATTAAT
>CAZHOV010000050.1:0-32362 GCA_964534315.1 uncultured Saprospiraceae bacterium
CCTATAAGCTGCCGCAGCTGTCCAACTGAAATACAACCCCCGCCAAACGGATGCGCGGGGCTAGCTTGTTGATGGGAGGGCGAGGGTTGTATTCCTTCGCTCAAGTCAACTACCTTCGTACTCCCGACAGCAGATTTGCCAAACTTGACGGATTTAATTACACACCGCACTATTTCTATGTCAATGATTATGAAGGCGGGCAACTACGCATGCATTACCTTGATGAAGGACCAGTTGATGCTCCTACTGTCATTATGATTCACGGTAACCCTACCTGGATCTATCAATTCAGAGATGTAATACCGCTTTTAAATGCTGCAGGTTACCGAACTATAGCCACCGACCTGATGGGAATGGGGCGATCTGATAAACCTACTGATTCTTTGGATTATTCCTATGACCGGCATGTAAGTTGGACTACTCAGTTGTTTTCTAAAATTGATTCCGCCTTGAATTTAAATGAAGTAACCATCTTCGGACATGATTACGGGACTCCCATTGGTATTAGAATGATGGTAGAACATTTTCCAATTGGACAAATATCCTTACCCTTTGTGCAGATGAAGATTTTGCCAATGGTGTATGGGACTGATGTTGCTTTTTTGCAAAAGGGGGGTTATTACATTCAAATCAAGGCACAAAACGGAGCAGTAGTTACACGAAAATTCATCAAACATGAATAGTTACCTATTTAATATTCTTTTCACGACAATTATTCTTTTTGGTCCATATACCATAAATGCACAACAAAATATATCGGACAGCCTCCAGCACCAAAACTATCAACGGCAGTACATTGTCCATTTACCACCAGGTTATAACAACAATAGTCCTACACCGGCAGTGATTGTACTCCACGGTGGAAGCGGTAATTACCAATCGGTTCAGGGATTTACGCAAATGAATTTTGTTTCTAATCAAAATGATTTTTTAGCTATTTATCCTCAAGGAATAGGCATTGCTCCTCCCGGATATTCATGGGCAGATGGCCGAAATACTATTGCAGATCAGGCAGGTATTGATGATGTTGGATTTATGTCAAAGCTTATTGATACGCTTTACAATGATTACAACATAGACACGAATCGAGTTTATATCTGTGGCTTTTCCAACGGGGGCTTTATGACTCAAAGACTTGCATGCGAAACCCCAGAACTTTTTGCCGCAATTGGAGGACTGGGTTGTTCAATGGACACGAACCTTATTCAAACCTGCAACCCCAATCAAGCAGTTCCAATGGCCTATTTTTCGGGGACAGCAGACCCCGAAGTACCGTACAATAACTGCCCCTAAAATTGTGTATAAACATTAGCGGTTGAGCTATTTTGAAACGTAAAATCAGCATCGTTCTATCTCCTATAATATTGATTATCAAATAAAATTCTATTTCTCAGAACAAAACACAAATAAAATAAAGGCAAAGGTTGATTTAAAAATAGTTTTCCCAAACAGAATGCTCCTCTCTCCCAACAGCTACCTGCATTGCTTTCGCCGATTCAGATGTTGAACCAAACTATTGTAAAGGTGTTAACCTAGTAATTTGCTACTCTAAACCATTGTTTGTAGATTACGACAGTTTTATAATTTCGGGAAACCATGAACCACAAACTGAATTTCTTTTTTGCATGTTTGACAGCAGTTTGCTTGCTCTGTTTATATCAATGCACCCCTGAAGAAACCTCCAAAAAAGCCTATAATTTGGAAGGTATTTCTGTAGTGGCCTCCGGACCGCTCTTTGCTGGCTCTAATACCGCTCAAGGGAGCTGCAAACCCGATTTGAATGCCTGGCTAAAAAAAGAAGGACTTGAGGCCGATCAGGTTCGTACAGCTCAACTAACCAGCGCTACCGTACATTTGCCCGATACAGGCTTCAATGCATCCCTCGAAACGCTCTCGTTACTTTTCGCCGGAGAAAAGCTGGATATGCAAACCCTGGGCGTTTTAAACCCTGTCCCTGCTGATCAAACAACCCTACAAGTAACGGTAGCGGAAGAGCAGAAGCAAATGGAGGCCTGGTTGAAACAGCCTGAATTTACGGTGGTACTCGATTGTGGGCTTGTCAGTGATAGCGAGAACGACCTGGAATTAACAGTAGATCTTACCTTTTCTATATTTGTTTCAAAATAAAAATATAAAATGATGAGAATCCTTTTCACGCTCCTTTTAAGTCTTACCACACTTTGCTTGACTGCTCAGGATAATACTGCCGATAAACTATTAGGCCTTTGGCAACCAAGTAATGGCAAAGCACGCGTTAAAATTGAAAAGATCGGTTCCAAATATTACGGGAAGATCGTATGGTTGCGCGAACCCAACGATCCGGATAGTGGTGAGGCTAAGACCGATAAAAATAACCCGGATGAATCTCTTCGCAGCACGCCCTTACGCGGTTATCGTATTCTGAAGGATTTCGAATATACTGGAAAGAAGGAATGGACAGAAGGAACTATCTACGATCCGGAGAACGGCAGTACCTACAATTGTATCATCAAACTCAAAAATGATAATACCCTGGATATACGAGGGTATGTTGGTGTAAAAGCCTTAGGCCGTACAGATGTGTGGAGCCGGATCCAATTGAAGAAATAAGTCCAGCACCATGAAATCCTTGTTTGCTTTTGCATTGTTATTAGGGTGCTTATCCCTGCTTTCGGCTCAGGATACCATCCCGCCTGTAGAAGAGGAGGACTACAGCCAGTACGATAATGTAGAATTTGTAGATGCCTCGGCCAGGCAATTTGTCAACCCAAAGATACTTGGTCTTAGTCCCAATCGGTTTGTTTCTATTGGATGGGATGCACAGCTTCCCTATGATATGACAAGTTCCTCCAGAGGATCCTTCCAACCAGATGATCCGTTTGAAGGTGGGGGAAGTACGAGGGTGCGCCAAACCGGAGGGTTACGCATAGATGCCAATATCCCGGTCATCAGCCGCAATAGTTTTCTCTGGCAAATGGGCGGGCAATTTTGGGATACGCGCTATCGGTTTTCAAATCCTGTTGGTGAAATTCAACAAGCCTTATCCGAAAAGGGCCTACGAACATTTGGGCTAAACACAACGATCTTCAAGCCCATCAATGAAAAAGACTTTTTACTCTTCCAGGCTGGGGCCAATTTAAGCGGCGATTATACCCTCAACAACTTGCAATCGCTGGATTACCTGCGCCTCAGTGCAGCGTTGCTATGGGGAAAACGACCTTCAGATTACCTGCAATGGGCCGTAGGTATTGCCCGTACCTATAGGGTTGGAGAACTCAACTATATTCCAATATTAATGTACAACTGGACAGCTGTAAACCGCAAATGGGGCGTTGAGCTATTGTTACCAGCACGTGGCCATTTTCGATACACGTTCAATAGCCGCAGTCTTTTGCTTGCCGGCTTCGCCCTGGAAGGACATAGCTACCGCCTCAATGGTTTGTCTGAAGGCAATAACAGCCTGGAGATACGGCGCAGCGAGTTGCGCTTCCGCCTCGAATATCAACGGCAGCTCTCAGGCTTCATCTGGGTGTCCGCACAAGCAGGATGGCGCTACGATTGGAACTTCAACGTCGATGAGCTAAATGATGGCGATGATTTCCTCCGTGGCTTCTTCGGCGATCAACCTTACCGTTTCCTAAATGAATTGGAAAATACCCCTTATTTTAATATCAGCATACATTTGGTGAGTCCATAATCGTAAGGTCGCATTCCTTCGCTTCCTTGTTTACCAACAAAAAGCCATACAATTTTGGCATTTCTTGTTATCTTCGCGGTTAAATTCACTGTAATTTAAATTACTTTTTATGAAAAAGATTATCTCCCTCACCCTACTATTAGGCCTCGTGATCTTTATAGCTCAAGCCCAGAATCCAAACCTAAATTACAACAAGTTTAAGCAATTAAAGGAAGAGTTTCCTACCCCTAATACTTATCGTGCTGCTTCTGGTGCCCCCGGTCATGAATACTATCAGCAAAAAGCAGATTATAAGATGAACATTAGATTAGATGATGAAAATCAAAGAATCTATGGTGACGAGCTAATTACTTACCACAACAATTCTCCTGATGTACTTACCTATCTCTGGGTACAATTGGATCAGAATGTTAGAGCGAAAGATTCGAAGACCTTAAAAATACGATCTGGCGATATTGATGACCGGATGAGTTTTCGCCAATTATCCAGAATGCATAATTCTTTTGATGGAGGGCATAATATTGAATATGTAAAAAATGCAGCGGATAAGGATATGACGCACCATATCGTAGGAACAATGATGCGGGTGGACCTGGATCAACCCTTGAAACCAGGTGAAAATGTATCTTTCAAAGTAAAATGGTGGTATAATATTCCGTCTAGTGGTCGTGGTAAAGCGGAGTACTTTGAGGAAGATGGTAACTATATTTATACCATTGCGCAGTTTTTTCCAAGAATGTGTGTTTATAACGAGGTAGAAGGATGGCAACATAAAGAGTTCCTGGGACGAGGTGAGTTTGCCCTGGTATTTGGTGATTACGAAGTAAACATCACCGCCCCTGCTGATCACATCATAGCTGCTACGGGTACTTTACAGAACCCCAAAGACGTCATGACTAAGGAGCAACTTAATAGAATGGATAAAGCTCGCAAAACAACAGATACTCCAGTGCTGATCGTAACCAAGGAAGAGGCCATTCAAAATGAAAAGGAAAAATCTACAGCTGAAAAGATGTGGAAATTCAAAGCAGAAAATGTACGTGACTTTGCCTTTGCTTCCAGCCGTAAGTTCATCTGGGATGCTATGGCTTTGAAGCAAAGTGGTAATACCATCATGTGTATGTCTGCCTATTCAAAAGAAGGCTATAGCCTTTGGAGCAAGTTTTCTACCCGCGTAATTGCACACACGATTGAGGTATACTCAAGAATGACTTTCGATTATCCCTATCCGGTAGCTTGGTCCGTCGATGGCAGTATGGGTATGGAATATCCTATGATATCTTTCAACTATGGCCGTACCGAGCCTGATGGTACCTATTCCGAGCGTATGAAGTATGGGCACATTGGCGTAATCATCCATGAGGTCGGACACAACTATTTCCCAATGATCGTCAATTCTGATGAGCGTCAGTGGACCTGGATGGATGAAGGGATCAATAGTTTCCTGGATGCTGTTGCTGGTCAAGAATGGGAAACTGATCATGATTGGGGTGCCCAACCTTCAAAGATCGTTTCCTATATGAGTTTACCGAAAGAGGATCTTTCTCCCATTATGACTAACTCAGAATCGATAAAAAACTTTGGCTCTAACGCCTATGCTAAGCCTGCAACGGCTTTATACATCTTGCGGGAGACGATCATGGGTCGCGAGTTATTCGATATGGCTTTCAAAGAATATGCGAATCGCTGGATGTTTAAACACCCAACACCTGCTGATTTTTTCCGCACGATGGAAGATGCTTCCGGTATGGATTTAGATTGGTTCTGGAGAGGTTGGTTCTATTCTACTGATCACGTTGATTTGGCCATTGATAAAGTAGAATGGTTTCAGGTAGATACGAAAAACCCTGAAGTGGAGAAGGCCTTGGCCAAAGCTCAGAGAGAAAAAGCACCTAAGTATATTGGTGATCAGCGTTATGAGGCTATGGAGTCGTTGGTGGAGCGGGATCCTACCATGAAGGATTTCTACAATACTTATGATCCGCTTGATGTGACACCTGAAGATAAGGAAGCTTATGAGCGTTATTTAAGTGGATTGTCTCCGGAAGAAAAAGCATTTCTGGATGCAGGCTATCACTACTATTCCATCAAATTTGATAACCTCGGTGGCTTGGTAATGCCGATCATTCTTGAATTCCAATTTGTGGATGGTACCGCTGAAATCGTAAGAGTACCCGTTCAGATCTGGCAGAAGAATAGTGAGCAGGTAAATAAGGTGTTTTTCTTTGAAAAAGAAGTAGAGAAAATCATTTTAGATCCGCTTTTAGAAACAGCTGATACCGACAGAGATAACAATTATTGGCCAGAAACTCGAGAACCTTCTCGTTTTGAATTGTACAAAAGAAGTTCGAGATGGAGAGGTAGTGGTGCCGGCAATCCAATGCAGCGCGCTAAAAAGCGAGAGCAGAATGATAATGGGGGTTCAAACTAGTACTAAAAAGTTTGAGTTAGGTATCATTCTAATTCAACGTATTAAATGATTAAAAGAAATTAGGAGCAGGGGTAAAAAAATGTGATGGATGATCATCTAAAATTCCTGTATTAATGGAGAAAAGAAGTAACACTATAAAACAGGTTATAACTCAATTTATCCTTATTGTATTTAGCGTGGTGCTTGGTATATATTTGAGCGAAAGAATTGAAGAAGGAAAAAAAAGACAAGAATCAGATGAATTGTTGAATACCATAAAATCCGAAGTCAAAGACAACTTGGAACTTTTGGAAGAATGGGGACCTTACCACCAGGCAATAAAAAAAAATTTAGATAGCCTTTCTAAAGACGAGAGATTTGTAAAGGATTTTGTAAATGATAAATATGTCCTTTTTGACAGACTACTTACCAGAGGAACGTTTATGAGCAGGAGGCCAGCTAGTGATGCCTGGGACATTGCTAAATCTCACCCTTTAATTGTGAATACAGATTATAATAACTTGGTAATCCTATCCAGGATATACAACCAACAAGAAATGACATTCGACCCTGCAACGGAGTTGATAAAATTATTGGAATCAAAAGATGTAAATATAGAGAGGGATGCAAAATTAAATCTGGAATTAATGTCGAATCACATGCATGAACTTGTTGCCTGAGAAGAACAGTTGATATATTATTACAAGCAGGCAGAAGAAATACTTGATTTAAATAATGATAGAGAAATTGAAAATTAAGCCGTCCTTACATAACATATGAATAACCAATGAGGAACCCACAGGGTCGATTAAAACGTAAATAAACGTTAGACTGTTCATTCCAAATCTCCCTCAATCCAACAATCCCCCAATCCTATTTTTTACCCCGCCCAATTCTCCCGGTCCAGGCTTCTGTAGTTGATAGCTTCGGCCAGGTGTTCCATTTTGATGGCTTCGCTGCCGCCTAGGTCGGCAACTGTTCGGGCAACTTTGAGGATACGGTCATAGGCGCGGGCAGAGAGTTGAAGTCGCTTCATGGCAGTTTTGAGCAGGAGGGTTCCGGCTTGATCGAGCTGGCAGTATTCGCGGACAATATTACTGGGCATCTCGGCATTGCAGTTGATCGTCTTTTTATCATCAAAACGCGCAGCCTGAGCCGCTCGCGCCTGGATAACCCGCTCGACAATATCTATACTCGTCACTTTCGGTCGTTCAAATTTGGCCAGCTCATCATAGGAAACGGGGGTGACCTCCACATGCAGATCGATCCGATCGAGGAGGGGCCCTGAGATTTTGTTGAGGTAGCGTTTGACTACAGCGGGGCTGCAGACACATTCTTTTTCCGGATGATTATAATAACCACAGGGACACGGGTTCATAGATGCGATAAGCATGAAACTTGCCGGATAGTCAACGGAGATCTTTGCCCTGGAGATCGTCACTTTACGCTCTTCCATTGGTTGGCGAAGTACTTCCAATACACTGCGTTTAAATTCGGGTAATTCGTCTAAAAAGAGGACTCCGTTATGGGCCAGGGAGATTTCTCCGGGAAGAGGATTAGACCCGCCTCCCACCATAGCAACATCGCTGATCGTATGGTGGGGGGATCTGAAGGGGCGAATAGAAACGAGTGATGAATCAGCCGGTAAACAACCTGCTACAGAATGGATTTTCGTCGTTTCCAGAGCTTCGTGAAGGTTGAGTGGGGGCAAGATCGTAGGGATCCGGCGGGCTAACATGGTCTTACCGGCTCCTGGAGGACCAATAAGGATAGCATTATGCCCTCCGGCAGCGGCAATTTCCAGGGCGCGTTTTATATTCTCCTGGCCTTTAACATCCGAAAAGTCGATTTCGTAGTTTTCTTGGTTGTAGAAAAATTCTTCCCGGGTATCGAGAAAAACAGGTTGTAGCTCTTTAGTACCGTTAAAAAAGTCGACTGCTTCGCGGAGGTTTTGGATGCCGTACACATCCAGGTCATTGACAATAGCCGCTTCCCTGGCGTTTTGTTTGGGCAGGATAAATCCTTTGAATTTTTCCTTTCGCGCCTGGATCGCAATAGGCAAGGCCCCTTTAATTGGTCGGAGGGTTCCGTCTAGTGATAGTTCTCCCATCATCAGGTAGTCTCCCATCTTTTCGGCATTGACCTGGCGGGTGCTCCCCAGCAGACCCATAGCGATAGGCAGGTCATAGGAAGAGCCTTCCTTTCGGATGTCTGCGGGCGCCAAGTTGATCACCAATTTGAGCCGGGGTACGTGGTAACCGATATTTTTGATGGCGGCTTCTATGCGTTGGAAGCCCTCTTTGACAGCACTGTCGGGAAGGCCTACTATAAATAAGAATTGATTTCCTGAAGCAACGGTACCCCCCGCATTGACTTCAATAGTTATTTTTCTTGCATCTACTCCCTGAACGGCACTTGCATAAGTTTTGACGAGCATAAGATTGGCTTAAATGTAAAAAAATAGATACCCTCTCATTAAGTAAGTAACATGAAAATGAAAAAGGTAACTAAATTAGTTAGAAAGTTTTACATTTAATTCTTCCAGGGCTTGTCTGCCACGCTCAAAGTCTGGAGCCAGATTGACCGCCTGTTGATAGTCATTTCGGGCTGCTGAGAGGTTGCCCAACAGCTCATTAGCGTATCCGCGATAGTAATAAGCCATGACAAAAGTAGGATCAACTTCGACGGCAATATTGAAATTTTCGTAAGCCTTTTGAAATTCTTTCTTATCCATATAAACTAACCCTGCATTATAATAGGCTTCTTCATTTTGAGGGTCTTTGCTCATGACAGTAGCATACACTTCCAATGCTTCTTCCAGTTTCCCCAAATGAAACAGGTGGTTGGCTTTCCCTAGGTAGCCTTCCATATTTTCTGGATCTACCCGGATCGCATTATCAAAATAACGGGTAGCAACCGGGTTTTTTTCTATATCGTAAATCGTTCCGAGAATGATCCAGGCATCGTATAGATCGGGATCCAGCTCTGCTGCTGTTTGGAAGCTTACTTTTGCTTGAGCCGTATCGCCAAGTTCGCGGTAATTTAACCCCCGCATAAAGTAACCCTCAGCATTGGTAGGATCGATATTCAAGATGCGATTGACCGTTTTTAGGGATTCGTCCTCCTTCTTCAGGATGAGCTGGAATTCTGATAATTTTAACAAGGTAGGGATACGCTCCGGATCGACAGATACGGCCCGGTAAAGAGTATTCAGAGCAAGTTTCGATTGGTAGTAATCGAGGTATACGTCAGCCAGTAAATGCAGGTAGCCAAAATTGGTAGAATCAATAGTGAGCGCCTTTTCGAGGTCGGCTATCGCTTCGTCATAACCTTCTTGTTCGTAGTAGAACTGAGCACGCTGAGCCAGCAGGCTGGCATCGCTGGGCGATTCGGCAATTTTTTGATTGAGTTTGCCAAGAAGTTGCTCCGTAGGTGAAACTTGTCGCTGCGCTTCAAGGTTCTTATCAGTAGAGGTGTCATTCGTGCAAGATGAAAAAAAGAAGATTGATGCCAGAAAACTGCAAAGTATTGTTAAGAGGAATGCGTTTGAGAATATTTTCATTTGTTACGATGATTTAAGTTGTAAGGCAAACGTTATTTCTTTAGACAATTTTCATTTGCCATATTAAAAAAACGCAAGCTTATATTTTTTATGATAAAATCAAAATCATAATGATTAAACAGACCATTTGGTTGATTGGATGTTTCTTAATGTTGCATTTTATTGCAGGAGCTCAGCAATGGGAATTCGTGCATCAGATAGGAGGATTGGAGAATGACGGGGTTAATGCCTTGGAAGTATCTACGAGTCAAATAGTAATAGGAGGTACTTTTGAAGGGGATTTATCGCTAGAAGGTACTGAATTGACGGCGGTGGGTGAGGACGATCTGTTTGTGGCGAGTTATGATCCGGAGGGAAATGTTAATTGGATTATTGCAGGTGGCGGGCCAGATGCCGAAGAGATCGCAGATCTGGTGATCGATCAGCAAGAGCATGTCATTTGTGCCGGGAGTTTTTGGTTTGATAGTCAGTTTGATACCCTTACACTAGAACCTGCTGTTGGCTCAAAAGCCATTTTTTTATTGAAATACGATACCGATGGAAATGTTGTTTGGGGTAGAGCCTTGAGTTCTCCAGGGTTGAAGTTTGCTGGCGATATAGCTACAGACCCCTCGGATAATATATACCTGACTGGATTTTTTGAAGAATCGCTCATTCTCGAGGATACCGTATTGACTTCTAACGGGACGGGAGATCTTTTTCTGGCCAGATTTAGTCCGGAAGGGCAGTTGGACTGGATTACCCAGGCAGGGATTTTGGGTACCACCAGGGGCGAAAGTCTTCGTGTGGATGAAACGGGTAATAGTTATGTGGGTGGTATCTATCAAGGGAGGGTAGCTTTCGGGGAGGATACCATTCAAACGAATACACCTGATAATGATATATTTCTGGCCAAATTTGATGCAGAAGGAATTCCGGCGTGGGGGCGAAAAGCGGGCGGTGTTTTTGACGATAAATGTGAAGCGATTGAACTGGATGAGGATGGAAATATCTATATGACGGGGACTTATTTCGGGTTAATGAGGCTAAGCGACGATATCTTTATTCAAACGCCAGGGAATAATGAGAATTTTTTCCTTCTAAAATACCAAAATGACGGGACCCCACTCTGGGCCAGATCGCTGGGCGAATCGGGCTTTGAGAATGGGCGGGATATATCCCTTTCAGGGAACTGGCTGTTATTAACTGGTTTTTTTAATGAATCTTTTTCTATTGACGGCGTGACCCTCGCACAAGGTGCCGGCAACTTTGATACCTTTATTGCCGCTTTGGATTTGGATGGCCAACTACGGTTTTTAAAAGCGTTGAGAGGATCAGAACTCGCTCTTGGAGAGGAAATTTTTATTACCGAGGCGTTACGTATTTTTCATGCCGGGAGTTTCAGTCAAGAGATCAGTTATGACGGAGAGGTGTTGACCGCTACCGGAGCATTTGATATTTACTGGGGCTTGATGAATGCCGGTCTCACCCCATTAGTAGACATAGAGAAAGTAATTGCATTGAAGGTTTTTCCAAATCCGGCTTCCAGTCAACTTGTTATTGAAACCGATTTGACTTTTTATACAATTGCCATTTGGGATTTGAGCGGCCGAAGGGTTTTACAGTGCAGTAATTGTCAAATGATTGATATTCAGCACTTATCCGAAGGGGTATACACCTTACAACTCGATGATGGAGCAGGTACTCAAACGTTTGTTAAGTTTGTAAAAAGCAATCATTAATACCTCTGAGTCATCTCAAAATTTGGGATGACTCATATTTTTTAGTTATTTAGTACATTCCAAAATAATACCCAATGAGTACTGCCGGACCGAAAGCCCATTTATTGTATGTAGAGGATGATGAAAGTTTAAGTTTCGTCACAAAAGATAACCTTGAACTGCAGGGATATGAAATTACCTACTGCTCCGACGGAGGAGAGGCGATGAAGGTGATAAAAGACGAGCGGTTTGATCTTTGTATACTAGACGTGATGCTTCCGGAAATCGACGGCTTTACATTAGCCAAAGAGATCAGGAAGATCAACAGGGATATTCCCATCATTTTCCTTACGGCCAAATCGTTAAAAGAAGACCGGATACATGGATTGAAGATTGGAGGCGATGATTACATCACCAAGCCATTTAGCATAGAAGAATTAATCTTAAAAATTGAAATCTTTCTCCGAAGAAGCAAGATATCTCCTTCGAAGACAGATATCTCTTCTTTTACGCTGGGCACTTACCAATTTGATCACAAGAACTTGCATTTGAAACACGATACGTTTGAAAAGCAACTTACCCAAAAGGAAGCAGATTTGTTGAGATTATTTATTCTTCACAAAAATGAGGTATTGAAGAGAGCGACTATCTTGGAGGAGTTGTGGGGGGAGAACGATTATTTTTTAGGAAGAAGCCTGGACGTTTTTATTTCCCGACTTCGAAAATATCTGAAAGAAGATGATCGAATTAAGGTTGAGAATATTCATGGGGTCGGTTTTCGTTTAGTGGCGCCATAGATGATGTAGATACCCAACCCTAACAAGATTAAAAGAGCACCTCCCGCTGCATACCATATCCACATGGGAAAAGGAGAAGTATAATTTAAATATATAGGCGTATCCTCACCAAATTGCACTAGAGCAGCCCAGTAAAACGGATGTGAAAAAGCTTTATCTGCTTTTTTTAGGTAATTTAATTTTGCCTTCCTTAAGGCTTCGGATTTAGGTAGATTATCCTTTAGATTGTAAAAATAGTCGGAGATTATCTTTTTATTTGATGCATCATTGATCTGCCAAAGGCTCATAGTAACGCTGGGTACGCCGGCATAGGAAAACCCCCTCGCCAGGCTGATGACGCCTTCTCCCCGAACGAGTTTCCCCATATCGGTATTGCAAGCGCTTAGTAGGGCTAATTGGGCGCTTAGTTCCATGTTGAACAATTCGTGCGTATGAAGGGCAAAATTGTTCTGATCTGCTGTTTGGTTGGTAAATATCAGTTTGGATTGATAGGGCCATTGATCGTTAAGAAAGGCATGCATAGCCAGATGGAGGATTTTTGCATCAGGAGCTATGGAAGTAAAAAGCTCTTTAGAAGCATTGTTTCCGAAGTACCCCTGGCCATCAAAAATTCTGGCTCCATATTCTACCTCTTCAGAATTGTAATTCAGGTTGCCGGGGATTGTCCGATCTCCCGAAATGGTGACTTCGGCAGCCAACGGGGTTTCATAGGAAGGAGCAAACCCCAGGTATTTATAAGGATAAAACAACCTCCTTCGCCTATTAGAAAGAGCAGATAATCCATGATCATAAAAAATAGAATAAGATTTCAGGAGAAAGGGGAGCTTTGAATAAGGAAGTTCTTTTTCTACTTTCTGGGTAATCAGTATTTCTGCCGGGATATAATTTAGAATTCCGTCGGGATTAATTTGTATCGTTTTTACAGATTTGGGAAGCGAATCGATGACTTCCTTGAATATTTGTTGATAAAGAGTGTAAGATAATTCTGTAAATTGTCGATATACCTGAGGCCCCTTTTCCTGAATCCTGTTCTGGTCTTTAAGTATTCGGATAAAGGTACTGGCTAATGGCTGTAGGTCAAGGATATTAGACAGTTTTTTCCACTGATATCCTTCCTCGGAAAGAGAAATAATATGCAAGGTGCTGTCTCCCCAAAAGGTCTGTAAAATAGCAGATTGACTTTTTGTAGCATTTTCTTTAAGATCCTTAAAATCAGGTTTTTGCTCTTCGAGTGCAATTTGGAAATAAGAGGGATAAGACCTTTTGAGTTTTCTTTTTAAAGCTTGATGCGCCTTTTGCAGGGAAAAAAGTTTCTCCTTCCAGATATTTTGGGTGATCATCAAAGAAGAATCCGCTTCAGGATGTTGATAGAGTTCCCAGAGTTGATTTCGATAATAGGAAAGTTCTTGTCTAAGCCTTCTTTCTTTTTCGAGTAAGCTATCTGGAATACCACTGAACTGGAGACTATTGTCGAGTCGAAGATGTTGTTTTAATAAGACAGATCTACTCCTTTCAGATAGTTCCAGTGCTTTTTCGGCAAAGATAGGGTCTGCTGTCAGTTCATACAGATGATAAGCGAGGGAAAGCGCTTCTTCGAAAAGCGAAAAAGAGCGTTCAAACCATAAAATTGTAGAAGTTTGTTGATAATTATTGATTAGATAGGAAAAGACGTCTAGAGCGCTATAATATTGATCCAGCGCTTTTTTTAGCTGATCGATGGTTGCTCCTTCGATAGCAGCTTCTTTATGATGCTGGCCAATGGCATGGTAGATGTCCATTGCAACCGGGTGATTGAACGTAAATTCATTTTCAGAAGTAGTCCTGTTTTTTTCTACAGGTAACGCTTTTAATGCGCAATTGAATTGGAAAAACGCGCTGTCTTGATCACCCTGGATTTCGTAGAGTTTGCCAAGATCAAAATACGCTTTGGAAAGTTCTGGATGTTCACCTTGAAAAATAGATTCCTGGATAATAATAGCAGCCTGAAAGTAGGTTTTTGCTTCTTCGTATAGGAACTGGGCCTGATAAATTTTTCCTAGTAGGTTATATGTTTTTGCTACTGCTAGATGCTGGTCTCCAAGATTTTGGAGAAAAAATTTATTGGCGAGTTTGGCCTGGAAGATAGCTCTCCGGTAAGCTCCTGTCTCCAGCAGCAGTTTGCTTAGGTCGTACCGTATATTTGCTAATTCAATATCGTTGGGGTCTAGAATTTGTTCAAAAAGTTTTAGTGCTTCTGAGAGAGCGTCTTGCGCTTTTTTAAGGTCGCCCTTTTCTTGATAGATCCTACTTGTTTCCTGAACAGCTCTTGCATAACCTACATTTATAATCCCGGGGGTGTCCTGAAAACCTGCTTTTACTTTTTCAAGAATTTCGAGTGATTTTATGAGGTTACCTGTTTTTTGAAAGAGGATAGCCTGATCCTGATAGGTATCAAGGGTTAGGTCGTGATTGCTTCCAAGTTGCGACTCCTGGATTTCGATGGCTTTATCAAATAATTCGAATGCCCTTTGATATTGACCCTTATTTGAATAGATCTTGGCAATATTTTTATAACTAAATGACAGGAAAAGGGTTTTTTCGCCTTTGGATGATTTCAATAATTGGATCTCTTGATTAAAATATCGGAGAGCTTTATCGTAATCTCCTCTTATTTTATGGATCATTCCAATGAACCCCAGTGTTCGTCCTTTCATAGCTAACGATTCCTGCCCGTCAAGTTGGTCGAGTATTTCCAATGCTTTTTGGTGGAATTTCAAAGCTTCCGCATAATTACTGGTTTGGTTGCTTTCGATGGCTGCCATGAGATTATAAAGGCGGGCAATTTCCAACTGATGCTTACCTCTTTTGTTTAACCCCTCCTTCAATGATTGTTGGGTGAGCGATTTAGCTTCGATGAATTGTCCTTTTTGAAGCCAAATTTTTGCAATATGACTATTGGAGAGTAAATAACCAGGCCAGTAGTTGCTCCGCTTAAAAAGCGCTCTGGCTTTTAAATATTGATTTTCAGCCTTATCCAGTTCCATCATTTTTCTCAAACTGTCTCCTTGTTGCACCAAGGCAAAAGCATAGGAGGTGTCCACCTGTGAAAAGGTATTCATCACAGGGGTGACATAAAGAAAAATAAGAAGGAAAATGATTCGGTACATTCTGTTTGTTCAGCTTAGTAAAACATAATTAGCAAACCACCATTGTGTGTAAAATGTGTCGGTTCGTTTTAATATCCTAATCTATTCAATTTGACGTTTAAAATCACCACTTAATACGACTTTACTGAAGAAATGTTGTTATTTATAAGCGATCTTTTTTCATACAATTGGGACATTTTTCATAGGTCATTTTCATTGATTTTTAAAATTATTCAAAACAGGATAAAAAAGGTGTAAAATAAGAGAATCTACATTCAAAAAATAAGTCAAATCACAAAAAAGGATAAGTAAATTTTTTTTGGCAAGGTTTTGGCGATTATCTGATTATAAATATTGATTTGAGCTAATTTAAGTGTTAAAGTGAAGCAAGTAAAACTGTGAAAGTACAATTGAAAAGAAATTTGAAAGCTATTTTAATCGTTTCCCCAAATAGAGGGGATGAAAAAAGGTTATGTTTGAAGAGAAAAACCATACATTTTCGGGTAACGAATTTTTTTCTGAAGAAATAATTCAATAGACTGACTTTTAGATAAAAAAAATAATCATGAAAATCTTGTCCTTATTTGCGCTAACTATTGCTGTGTTTTGTTCTGAAGGGCTTAATTTAGAGGATATTTCCAGGGCTTTGAGAAATGGAGATGTCGACACATTGGCAAAATATTTTGATGACCAGTTAGAACTGGCCATTGTCAATGAAGAAGACATTTATTCAAAAGATGTCGCCAAGGAGAAAGTCCGGCAGTTCTTTGCAAGAAACAAACCGAGTTCTTTTAATCAGATTCACAAAGGACAGTCAAAAGGTAATGCCTCTCATTATTGTATCGGGAATTTAAAGACGACCTCCAGTACCTATCGAGTGTATATTTATATGAAAAAAGAACGAGATCGCTATTGGATTAAGGAGCTACGTTTTGATAAGGAATAGGTTGATTATTTAAGTTTTTCCAATACCCCTAATCCAAATAGAGCGAAGTCATATTTTACGGGATCTACGGCATCAAATTGCCGGAGGTTGGCGGTCAGTTCTAAGACAGCAGCCCAATCTGTTTGCTTTCTGGACAACAAGCCCAATTTACGGGCGGTATGATCTACATGGACATCAAGAGGAATCAGTAACTGAGCGGGCTTGATGTTCTTCCACACTCCGAAATCTACTCCTCTGTTATCTTTTCTTACCATCCATCTTAAGAACATGTTCAATCGTTTACAAGTGGACTTTCGCTCAGGAGTGGCGACGTGTTTTCTGGTCCTGGCAGGTGCGTCAGGGGCGTCAAAAAATAGATGATGAAAATTTTTCAAGCCTTCTTCTATGGTTTCGGAATGGGGGGTTACACCTCTCAGGAACGCTGCTTCCAGAGAAGCATTCTGCCGGTAATATTGCTGGAAAAACTCCAGAAAATAAAGAGTGTCGACAGGTTGAAAGGTCCGGTGTTTAAAGTGTTCAAACCTTTTCCTATCCTTTTCTCGGTGGTTTAATACGAAATCATGGGGTGCGCCATCCATTAGCGTAACCAATTCATTTGCTTTCTGAATGATCGTTTGCCTGCGGCCCCACGAGAGCATAGCCGTCCAAAATCCTATGATCTCGATATCCTGAAGTTTGGAAAATTGGTGGGGAATGGAGATAGGGTCATCCGAGATAAATTCAATGGTGTTATAATGGTTGAAATGAAAGTCCAGAAAAGCTTGTAATGTTTCCTTATTATTAATTTCGTTCATCTTTCTTAAATAAGCTTGAAAATATTATCGGTTTCAGGAGTAATCTGTCTTATCGGGCATTGAAAAAACTATTGTTAACTAACAAAAAGCAGCAAATAAGCCTTTTCAATCGTTTTTCTCCCAAACATACGTAAGGACTTAAACAATCAAAAGTCCATTCCTGATAACAAAATCATTTAAATCCTGTTATGACCGCCACAATAACGTATACATTAGTACTTGCCGCCATTTATTTTTTGAGGAAAGCTTTTTTGTCATTGAGTAATGAAAAATAACCCCCGGATAGAGATTTCCGAAAGGGCCGGGGCGTATTCAAACGCTTAGAGCAGAGCTGAGAAAATCCTTTTAGCCGCTGTTCTACAGGTTTTGTATTTTCTTCTGCTGATTAGTTGCTGCTTTCGGTGTTGTAGATTGATATAATTTGATTTTTATCAGGCCATTCTTTTGCAGAAAATGGTTGAGAGATACTCTGAGTACACCGAGGCCATATTTGATGGATCGTTTTAAATTAATAGAAGACGCCTCTTCAAAATATTTGGTTGGGCAAGTTACTTCAGCGATATCAAATCCCGCAAAGATGATCTGCGATAACATTTCATTGTCAAAGACAAAATCATCAGAATTTTGGTTGAAATTGATCTTTTCTAACACCTCTCTGCTAAAGGCTCGGTACCCAGTGTGATATTCCGATAGCTTATAATTGACAAGTAGGTTTTGCGTGAACGTGAGGAAGCGGTTTGCTATATACTTATATAGCGGCATCCCGCCTTTGAGGGCTCCTTTACCCAAAATTCTCGATCCGAGCACTACTGGATAAAGCTCTTCTCCGATGATATTCACCATTGAAGGGATGAGTTTGGGGGTGTACTGATAGTCGGGATGAAGCATGATAACGATATCTCCCCCAAGTTCCAATGACTTATTATACAGCGATTTTTGGTTTCCGCCATATCCTTTGTTTTTTTCATGACTGATGATATGTTGTATTCCTAACTTTCGGGCAAGTTCTACCGTTTTATCCTTACTGGCGTCATCGCACAAAATAACGTCATCAACCAAATCTAAAGGGATCTCCTTGTAAGTCTTCTCTAATGTCGGCTCCGCATTATAGGCAGGTAAAACGACGATTACCTTTTTTCCACGGTACATAGTAAACTATTTTTGATGCAGAAAGATAGGCAAAGATAATACATCAAAATGCCTTTTTGTCGCTTTTTAGAGATTGATTATAATTAGAGGTGCTTTTTTTCGGATAAAAAATGCCAAATTTGAGGTTTATGAATGTATTGAATAGGAAGGCATAATAGTTGATGATAACTTACAGTTAAAAAAGTAGATTTTCGGTTGGAGATCTTTTAGTTCTAATTCGAAAATTTTTCTTAAATTCCATAAATAAGTTGCAAGGTCAAAAAAATTTAATTTAGAGCGTAGATATATGAGCATGTTTGAAAAGTTTTTTATCCCCCATGGTATTGACGAGGAGTCTGAATTTATGCCCCTGTTTTCAGTGGATGAAGAGGAAGAGTCTAACGGGAGCGAGGTTTATCCGGATACACTGCCTATTCTGGCATTGAAAAATACAGTTCTTTTTCCAGGTATTATTATCCCGATCACTGTTGGCCGAGAGAAATCTTTAACCGCAGTAAACAAAGCTTACCAAGATGGAAGAGTCATCGGCGTATTGTCACAGAAGAACAGTGCAATGGAAGACCCCGGGCAAGACGATTTATACGCGATAGGTACGATAGCTCGTATCGTTAAGTTGTTGAAAATGCCTGATGGCACAGCTACTGCTATATTGCAAGGCCGCAAGCGATTCGAATTGGAAAGCTTAAACGTAGAGGGCCCTTACATGGAAGGGAGTATCCGGACGCTTGAGTATACGCTTCCCGAAAATGAGTTGGAGTTTCAGGCGCTGATCTCTTCTATTAAAGATATGGCACGACAGATCATTGAATTGTCGCCCAATATACCAACCGAAGCTATTGTGATGCTTCGAAATATTTCTCAAAACACCTTCCTGCTCAATTTTATCGCTTCTAATCTGGGAGTGAATGTAAAAATAAAGCAAAATATTCTGGAGATCGATAGCCTCATGGAAAAGGCTCAGGTTATCTTTGAGCAAATGGATAACGAACTACAGATGCTCGAGCTAAAAGATCAGATCGAGAACAAAGTGAGGGGGGATATCGAAAAGCAACAACGAGACTATTTCCTCAACCAGCAGCTTAAAACTATTCAGGAGGAATTAGGGCAAAATCCCCAAGAAGAAGAACTTAATGTACTGGCGGAAAAGGCAAAAGCAAAAAAATGGCCGAAAGAAGCAAAGGAGGCCTTTTGGAAAGACTTCAACAAAGTTAGACGAACGAACCCTCAGGTAGCGGAGTATTCCGTTCTGCTCAATTACCTGGATTTATTGCTTGATCTACCCTGGGAGCATTATTCCAAAGATAATTTCAACCTTAAGAAAGTTAAAGAGGTACTAGATAAGGATCATTACGGATTAGAGAAAGTAAAGGAAAGAATATTGGAGCACCTGGCTGTGCTAAAATTGAAAGGCGATATGAAAGCGCCGATTTTGTGCCTTGTAGGTCCTCCCGGAGTTGGTAAAACCTCTCTCGGGAAATCCATCGCCAGAGCGTTAAAACGCAAGTTTGTCCGTATGTCTTTGGGCGGTTTGCACGACGAATCTGAGATTCGGGGGCACCGAAAAACCTATATCGGAGCCATGCCCGGAAGGATTATTCAATCGGTAAAAAAAGCCGAAACGTCCAATCCCGTATTCATTCTGGATGAGATTGATAAAATAGGTAAAGATTTTCGGGGAGACCCTGCTTCTGCACTGCTGGAAGTACTCGATCCGGAGCAGAATAGCACCTTTTCCGATAATTACCTGGAACTAGACTATGACCTGTCTAAGGTCTTGTTCATTGCTACGGCCAATTCGCTTTCTACTATCCAACCCGCTCTATTAGACCGGATGGAGATCATTCATATCAGTGGATACTCATTGGAAGAGAAGATCGAAATCGCCAAGCGCCACTTGATACCCAAGCAACGCAAGGAGCACGGCCTTCAGGGTAAACACATCAAGTTTAAAACGAACGTTCTTGCCAAATTAATTCAGGAATATACACGGGAATCGGGAGTCCGGTCTTTAGACAGAACCATTGCTGCGGTAATGCGAAGTATCGCTAAAAAGGTAGCGATGGAGGAGAAATATACGGCTACACTGAGTAAAAAAGACTTGAAAGATATTTTGGGAGCACCTCCCTTTTCTTCTGATATTTACCATGAGGAACAGCCTCCGGGCGTAGCGATCGGGCTGGCCTGGACCCGTGTTGGAGGCGATATTCTTTTTATTGAAACGAGTTTGAGCAAGGGAAAAGGCAATCTCATATTAACCGGAAACTTAGGCGATGTAATGAAGGAGTCTGCGACTACAGCGCTGAGTTACCTGAAGGCTAATAGCGAATCACTAGGGATAAATCCGGCAGATTTTGCTAATAACGATATTCATGTGCACGTACCTCAAGGTGCTATTCCCAAGGATGGGCCCTCGGCGGGTATTACTATGTTGACTGCCTTGGCTTCTTCTTTTAATAATAAGCGAGTAAAACCTTTTGTTGCTATGACTGGTGAGATTACTCTCAGGGGGAAAGTACTGCCGGTGGGAGGTATCAAAGAAAAAATTCTGGCAGCCAAGCGGGCTGGCATTAAAGAAGTAATCCTTTGTTACGAAAATGAAAAAGATGTCTTGGAAATAAAAGAAGACTACCTGGATGGGATCCAATTTCACTATGTAAAAAGTATGCAGGAAGTGCTTGATCTGGCAGTTGCTGTTTAGTTAAAGCTTTGTTAATATACAACGTTGATTCATTGTTCTCTATCTTTCTATCGAAAAATTTGAAAGCCAATAATCTAACCTTCAAAAGGAAAGGCTTAATAAGAAAGTTATTTTTTAATAGATCGTTAATAATTAATGAACCAGAAGAATTAGCTGCTGTTCTACTTTATGAGCAGGTTGCCTACCTGAAATGAACGTTTACCGGACCAATTGCAGCATATTTCCACAGCTTCTTATCAAATTTGATTAATATGAAAAAAGAAAATGCTTTTAAATCGATTTTTTTAGTGCTGATCTGCACGGTTTCATTCGGTACATTATTGGGGCAGGAAGTAAAGAAAAGTGAATTGATCCAATTTTCCGGAGTTGTTTTGGATGGCAGCGATGAGCAATTGTATCCTATTCCTTATGCAAACGTGTTGGTTGTTGGGGAAGGTCGAGGTACATTTACCGATTTTAAAGGTTTTTTCTCGGTAGTAGTCAAAAAAGGCGATACAGTCGAATTTTCAACTATTGGTTATAAACCCGTGCAATTTACTATTCCAGATACATTAACAGACAACAGATATTCGCTTGTTCAATTGATGACTCAAGATACCATCAACCTACCGGAAACGGTTGTTTTCCCATGGCCTAGCAGGGAGCATTTTAAATTGGAATTCCTGGCTATGGATGTTTCTCTTGAAATGCAACAACGAGCCATGGAAAATGTAGCAGAACGAACTCTTCGACAGATGAGAAATGTCGTTCCTTCTGACGGTAACGAACATGCTGATTTCTATCTCAGACAACAAGCCCGAAATTACTACTTTATAGGTCAGACTCCACCAATGAACATTTTTAACCCCGCGGCATGGAAAGATTTCTTTGATGCCTGGAAGGGAGGAAAATTTAAGAAAAAGAAATAGTAAGTAAAGTCTAAAAATGAAAGTAACCGATTATTTTGAGAAATCAAATGGTCAGACCTTGATATCATTTGAAGTTCTCCCGCCTCTGAAAGGTGGAAGTATGCAGGCAATATTTGATACGCTTGATCCTTTAATGGAATTTAAACCTCCCTTTATTGACGTTACCTATCACCGGGACGAATTCATTTATAAGCGGCGGAGGGATAGCGGATACTATGAAAAAACAGCGATCAGGAAAAGGCCCGGAACAGTAGGTATTTGTGCCTCCATTATGCATCGCTATGGTGTCGATGCAGTTCCTCATCTCTTATGTGGCGGGTTCACCAAAGTAGATACCGAACATGCTTTAATCGATCTCAATTTTCTCAATATTAATAATGTATTGGCACTAAGAGGTGATGCCCGTCAGTTCGAAGGTAAGTTCATTCCGGAAAATGGCGGTAACAAATTTGCGCTTGACTTGGTTGAACAAATTCAAGCTATGAATGATGGAAAATACCTGGATGCGGATGTTGAAAACGGAGAGAAAACAGATTTTTGTATTGGTGTGGCAGGCTATCCGGAAAAGCATTTTGAAGCGCCCAATTTGGAACTTGATTTGCACTACACAAAATTGAAGGTAGAAGCAGGAGCGGATTACATTGTCACTCAAATGTTTTTCGACAACAGTAAGTTTTTCAAATTTGTAGATGCCTGCCGAAAGCACGGAATAAATGTACCGATCGTTCCAGGCTTGAAACCCTTAACAAAAAAATATCAACTGAGTTCTATCCCCAGAAAATTCTTCGTAGATATGCCTGAGCCGTTAGTTAAGGAAATGATGAAAGCGAAAGATAAAGAAGCACGTAAACAAGTGGGTATCGAATGGTGCATCGAACAGTCTAAAGAATTAAAGAAAAAGGGTGTGCCCTGCTTGCATTATTACACAATGGGTGATTCGGAGACGATCCGGAAAGTTGCCGAAAATGTTTTTTAGGAAAAGTTAAGTGGTATATTTATACAGAGAAAAAATAGCATCGTGAAAGATATCAGAGTAGAGCAATTTTTAAAAAGTTTGGAAGAAGAAGCTGTGGATGAGTTTGATCAACTGGCTTCTGTCGGGGGGAAATATTTCTCCACAGCCGATCTATTAGTGCTCAAAGGCAAGTGGGAAGAGCGATTTAAATTATTTAACCGCTTGCACAAATTGCTGATGTACGTTGGTGGAGGCTCTGCTGTATTTTTGATTCTGGCTTTTCTTGCAGGTCTTTTTCAACTGCACCTATTAGCGTCTACTTTTTTAATCCTGTCGCCGTTGTCTTTCATCGGTTTCATCTGGGGGTCATTTTATTTGAAAAAAGAATTTAACAGTCGGGGGTACTTGGAATATATAGGAATGAGTATTGACCAGGAGCTCGCAAAACGGAAAAATAAAAATACCCAAATTAAAGGAGAATAATTCGCCTAATTTTCGGGTAAAATATTCTTTTTTGAGACTGGTTTTTGCTGATTGTTCATAATATTTTCTTGCTGCCTGATGGATTCATCGTGAATACTCTGAATGAATTCTTTAGCAAATGGGGCTGATAGTCCTGATTTGATCGTGTAATCCACTCTACTATCAAAGATTTCTGACCATCTGTTAATTTGAAGAATAGTCACACCACTTTCCTTTTTAAAGCTACCAATTGTTTGAGATACCTTCATGCGTTTTGCCAGTAGCTGGATAATCTCTTTGTCAAGGATGTCTATTTCATGTCTGAGGTGTTCGAGTTTGGCTTGGAGGTCGGGATTTTCAATAGTTGGATTTCGCTGGACGAGCTTTTCAAGAAGTTCTCCAAGCTGCTCAGGGGTAACTTGCTGTTTAGCATCGCTCCAGGCTTCATCAGGGTTGATGTGAGACTCGATCATCAAACCGTCGAAATCGAGGTCGAGTGCTTTCTGGGCTACGGGGAGAAGTAGTGCTCTGGTTCCGCAGATATGGCTCGGATCACATATAATATCGAATTGAGGAAAACGTCTTCTTAGTTCTATGGGTATTTGCCACATGGGGGCGTTGCGATAGGGGGCTGATTTATATACAGAAAAGCCTCTGTGGATGAGGGCGACTCTTTGGATGCCGGAGCGATAGAGGCGCTCCACAGCACCCAACCATAAATCAAGATCAGGATTGATTGGATTTTTGATAAATACGGGAATGTCTACTCCCTTGAGGGCATCTGCTATTTCTTGCACGGTAAAGGGATTGGTGGTACTCCGGGCACCAATCCACAGGATATCTATTCCTTCTTGCAGGCAGTCTTCAACATGGAGGGCGCTCGCAACTTCTACCATGACCGGGAGGCCGGTTTGACGGCTGGCTTCCTTAACCCAGGGAAGGCCAATTTTGCCGACTCCCTGGAACGAATCGGGGCGAGTGCGGGGCTTCCAGATGCCTGCTCTTAAAATAGAGGCTCCCTGGGCTTTAGCACCGATACAACTTTGCAAAACTTGTTCGGGAGTTTCTGCGCTGCAAGGTCCGGAGATAAGAATGGGGCGATTGAAGGAGCCCTTCAGTCCCCAGTCTTTTATTTTTCGTATATCCATGATAATTTCTAGCTACTCGTTGAAAAATAAGAGCTTTTGATGGTTGCTGTGACTTTTTTTGGAGCACAAAGCATATCTGCTATAGCATCCAGGAGGTATTTAAACAAAACAGCCATTAGCTTTCTCTATAAGCTAATGGCTGTTTTAGTTAAAAAGTTTAAAAGATATGCTTATTCCACTTCAGTAAGCATTTCGGCTGCTTTTGTAGAGCCGGCATGAGCCGCTTCTTTGAGAGCGCCGACAAATCCCTTACGGCCCAGTTTTTTTAGGGCGAGGCTTCGTTGGAAAAGGATATCTGCGTCGGTAATCTTTCCGTTGCCTTTGTCAAGAGTTAGTGCATTTTCGAATACCTTGAGGGCTTCTTCGTATTTTTCAGTTTCTAATAGAGCAGTTCCATAAAGGTAGCTCATATACTTTTTCCAGTCGTAGTTAGGATTTTCATTATCAAAATCCCGATTGTTGAAGAGTTTAAGATCCAGTAAAGCACCTTTAGGTTGATCCAGATGGATAAAGCATTCAGCTTTATACCTGCGGGCTACCCAAAAGATAGATTGATGAGGAATCGTATTTTTGATCACTCTTTCAAGATCAGGAATAGCATCTTCGTAATTATCCCAGATCATATTCACCTTTGCTCTTCCGAGATAAGCTTCTGGATTAAGGGGCGCAAAACTTATACTTTTAGAAAAATCGCTAAACGCTTCCTGATAATTACCTAGCAACGTTTTAATATACCCGCGACGTTCATAGGCCTGAGCGTGTCGCGCATATTTTTCTATAGCTCTATTGAGTGCATCGACGGCTTCGTCCTCTTTACCTTCAGTGGTCAGTTTTTTACCTTCCTGATAAGCTTGAACGGCTTGTCGGTCACTTTTGGGCTCTATGAAGTTTTGGCGGACAATCGTACCGCTATTCGTTACCCAGGTGCTTACATTTCCTGCAACTGCAAATTGGGCAATAAACTCAAGAAGGCTAACGGTATTTTTCCAACTTTTCTCCGTACCTTCTTTGATGTATTTAGGAAATAAGATGGATTTCTGATCTTCAGAAAAAACATCTTCCTGTTTGAATAAGATATCGAAACGATAAAAGTTTTCAGCTCTTTGCTCGAACATTTCGAGCACCTTATTGTAACTTCTGTGGCTACCGAATTCCAGCCAACCCTGGAAGATGGTTTTGTAATTATTCATGACTGCTGTTTTATATGCGATTATTTCGATTATTTTAAACCTGTATTAAAGGGCAAAATATCTTCACCCCCAAGAGAATGTTTTCAATGGGGATAAAAATTTATTCACTTAGTTTGACTTTAAAGGGTGCTCTAACTAAGTGTGCGCATCAAAAGATCATACTGCCGTGATTACACAGCATATTTTAGCATGAAGACGATAGACGCAAATGGATTATTTGCTATGAAACTTATCTAACCCAGAAATAGATAGGAAAAGCAAATATCGGAGAAAATTATGGAATTCCCAAATTTTTCAACTCCAAATTTTACATCCTTCTGAACAATTTTTGCAGATGTCAATATTTTTGCGGCCTTTTAGTAGTTGCGTTCTGAATGCTCTGTACTTTGATCCATTCCAAATGGTTTGAAAACTATTTTCGCTCAGGTTACCCAGGTTATGGTTAGCGTCTTTGTCGAAGCAACAGGGAAGAATTTGGCCGTCCCAGGTGATGACGCTGGTATGCCATAGCCGCCAGCATTGGTTGGAAAGGTTATTTTTGATCCTGTAGGTTCCGTCGTTTTTTCTTTTATATCTGGAATAGCGTTCTTGTGTGGGGATGAGTGGATGGCCGTTTTTAAAGTCATAAATTTGGGCGGTTTTAAATCGGATTTCGTCAAACTCCAGATCTCTGGCAAAGTCTAAAACGTCCGGTATTTGATGTTCATTTGGGCGAACGACGAGAAACTGCAAAACCAGTTTTGGCCTTTTGGCATTCAGCTTTTTTTTCCAGCGGGTAATATTTTTTACGCCTCGGATAACCGTTTCGAGTTTTCCCTCTTTTCGGTAATTTTCGTAAACCTCCTGGCTGAGGCCGTCAATGGATATGATCAAACGGTCTAACTTACTCTCTACCGTTTTTCGGGCACGAGTATCGTCAAAAAAATGACCGTTGGTACTGGTGATGGTATACAGTTTTTTTCTGGAAGCATATTCGATCATTTCAAATAGTTCCGGATTTAAAAAAGGCTCTCCTTGAAAGTAAAACATCAGGAACAGGGCATCTTTGGAGAGGGCGTCGACCGCTTGCTCGAATAGATCTTTTTTTAGCGAGCCGGTGGCTCTGGTGAAGGATCGCAGGCCGCTGGGGCATTCGGGGCATCTCAGATTACAGGCCGTGGTGGGTTCTATCGTAACGGTCAGTGGTAGCCCCCAATGGAAAGAAGCTTTGGTAAGCTTTGAAAAATAAAAAGAGGAGATCGTTTTCACAACGTTGGTTACTTTTCTGAAGCTTAACTTGGAGAGGAAATTGACCTGATCGGCAGATAGCATGCTTGAATTTTTAAGAAAGATACGCATACACTTTTATTTTTCGAATTATCTAATAATTTTGCAGCGTTTAATACACGGTAATTTAGGTTA
Organism: uncultured Saprospiraceae bacterium; assembly: GCA_964534315.1. Lineage (GTDB taxonomy): Bacteria > Bacteroidota > Bacteroidia > Chitinophagales > Saprospiraceae > CAZHOV01. The sequence goes on from CAZHOV010000050.1 coordinate 26,922, forward strand.
CAGTGTATTTAAAAGCAGCCCGGAAAAGCATTAATTAAAGAAAATCCTCTGATGAAATACCTGATTGTTGGTTTAGGGAATATTGGTAAAGAATACGAACACACGAGGCATAATATTGGATTTGATATTGTAGAGTCTCTTGCCGATGATTTTGACGTTTCTTTTGAGACAGAATCATTAGGGGAGGTCGCAGAATTTAGACATAAAGGAAGGACGTTTATTCTACTCAAGCCTTCTACTTATATGAATTTATCAGGTAAATCAGTTAGATATTGGTTGCAAAAGAAGAAAATTGAGCAAAAAAATCTTTTGGTGATCGTCGACGATCTTAACCTGGATTTTGGAAAACAGCGTTTGAGAGGCAAAGGAAGCGACGGAGGCCATAATGGGTTGAAGAATATTAATGAGGTGCTTGGAACTTCTAAATATGCCAGGTTGCGGGTCGGAATCGGGAATTCCTTTTCAAAGGGAAAGCAGGTGGATTATGTGCTAGGAAAATGGGAAGACGAGGAAAAAGAGCAGTTGGAGGAGATTATCAGTCAGGCTAAAGAAATTATCAAAAGTTTTGCCACTATTGGGCTTGCCCGTACAATGAATCAGTTCAATTAAACGTATCGATCAAGTCTGTTATAGCTTTTTCCAAATAATTTTCTTTTGTGTGTAGCGTATAGCATGGCACCTCGTAGTTCTGCACCTTTTTTAGGGCTTTAGCCAGGTTGAAATTATCTTGCCGGGTACAGTGAAACTGACGAGACCGTTCAAGCTGTTTTGCCAGGTATTCCTGTTCTGACTGTCCGGGAGTAGGAATTAAGATGGCTTGTTTATTAAGTTTGGCAAGGTCCATCACTGTGCTATACCCTGACCTGCTGACAATAATGCCAGATGCCTGGATGAGTGTGTTTAGCTGGGTTGTTGTCAGGAACGAGAAGATCTGGACAGCTGATGCAGGCAGAGGGGGATTATGCCCTCCATCAGGTAGGCCTCTGACCAAGGCATGATTTCCGGGGATGTGTTGCATTTGTTGATAAAGTTTTTTTTCGAGGATAGTGCGTTGGGGTTCGGGGCCGGAAAGAATAGCGGTAATATCGTATTGTTGGGTAGTGTTCAGTTTCCAAAGTCGGCTAAGGGGGCCTAAATACCGACAGGTTGGATTGTTAAGGGGAGGATGAGAGAGCTGGCCGGCGAGGCCGGGAGGATCCGGGTAATCGGGGATCCAAAGCAAGTCAAAGCGATTAAAGAGAACACGTTGCATCCGGTTGGCTATCCATTGGGAAAGCGGGAACGCTGATTTAAGGTGAAGTTGATGGGTGATCAATACGGAGGGAATATTTCTCTGGTAGCAACCGTATCTATTATCTGAAAAAATGAGTTGTATTGCTTCTTTTTTGACGATTGTTTTTAGCAGGTGGTGCTCCGCGATTATAGCTCGAAAAAAGCTGGGAGCCAGGAAAAGTAGGTTTAGCTCCATAGTTGAAAAAGGGTACTTAATATGGTAGGAGGGGAGTTGGTAGAAAGTGAGTTTCGGGAATTCTTTTTTTAATAGTGCTAATGCCTGGCCGTCGCTGGCAATAATAATTTCTACGTTTAATTCCAACCACTTGTGGATTAAAGGGATGCAACGGGAAGCATGACCCAAGCCCCAGTTAAGGATGGCAAACAGGATTTTTTTTGGATAATTGGTCAAAATGGAAGAATTATGTGAAATTTTAACTTAAAAATGCAACTTTTTCGGGGTATTATGGATTCTTAAGGAGAAGGTTTTAGGCTATTTATTGTTATATTTTGTTTGATCTTATAAAGCTAGATAAATTACTTATTTTTGCGGCGAGTTTTGGATATAAAATTTTGGATTTTATTTTTTAACACAAATATAACTGAAGTTATATGAGTAAATCAGAAGAAAGAACACGTTATTCTGACCAGGAGTTAAAGGAATTTGAAGAGCTGATACAAGGGAAACTGAAAAAGGCCAATGAGCAGCTTGAGTACTACATGAAGCAGCTTTCGGACCTTTCTGATAGTGCCGATACAAAGATAAAAGGGCTTGATGACGGTATCGGGACGGCTGAAAATGAACGATTGTATACCTTAGCAGCACGTCAGAAGAAGCATATTCAACATTTGGAGAGTGCGTTGATCCGAATAAAGAATAAGGTGTATGGCGTGTGCCGGGTCACCGGGAAGTTGATTTCGAAAGAGCGCCTTAAAGCGGTGCCTCACGCTACCTTGAGTATTGAGGCCAAGCAGCAAAAAAGTCGAATATAGTTCGTAATTAGTTCTTTTCTAAAGGGGAATACCCTGGTTTTTTAAAAATCAGGGTATTCCCCTTTAGAAATCCCTAGAAAGGGCTGTAGATTTTAAGCCTGAAAATGGGGCTAAATTCGGATTATAGGCCAAGAATAAACCTCCCAGGGATGGGATAAATCAGGTTATATTTAGACAAAATTCGGTTTTGCTGCGATGAGCAGAAAAACACCACGAATTGTAATTTCGTTTCAAAAGTGTTTTCTTTGCTAAAAGAAGTCTTTTATCGATCTGGTATCGCTATTTTAAAGAACTAACCGGTTGACGAGGCGTAAATCATTGTGATTATGACCATGACAAAAACTTTATCCACATCTATAAAGATCATTGGTATCATATTATTAGTGTTATTAATTGATCAATCGTTAAAAATTTGGGTCAAAACCAATATGCACTATGGCGATGCTATTTTTCTTTTGGGGTTAAGATGGGCCAGGATTCATTTTGTGGAAAATGACGGCATGGCTTTTGGCCTTACTTTGGGCGGCTCTTATGGCAAATTAGCACTGAGTTTATTCCGGATTTTGGCGGTCGCTTTTCTGATTTATTATATTCGGAAATTGATAAAAGTCGGTGCTCCTTTTGGAGTATTGGTTAGTTTTGGATTGATCCTGGCTGGAGCTATTGGAAATATTTTAGATAGTGCTTTTTATGGAATGATTTTTTCCGATTCCTATCACGGGCAGTTGGCTACGCTTTTTCCGGAAGAAGGGGGATATTCGAGTTTTCTTCACGGAAAGGTGGTTGACATGTTTTACTTTCCTTTTGTAGAAAATGTCATACTGCCTGAATGGGTGCCATTATGGGGGGGACAAGATTTCACTTTTTTTAAGCCTGTTTTTAATGTGGCTGATTCTGCTATTACGGTAGGGGTGTTAAATATATTAATCTTTCACAGTCAGTTTTTCTCAACGAAATCAGAGGAGCAAGAAGGAACGGATAAGGAGGAGCAAAGCAGTGAAGAGGAAACAGGGGCAGAGGATAAAAATAAGGTGGATGGGCAAGAAGCCCCAGATAATGAGGAGCAGACCAACAAATCCAAGGAAGAAACGAACCTTGGAGAAGTTTCTGATCGAAAAGAACCGTAGGTAAAAAAAATTAATTCTTTAAAAATGCCCCCACTGCTCCTAGTACATTGAATATCTTTGCGTAGTCGATACTGTAGTGTACAAATTTTCCTTCCCGTTCTGTATTAACCAAACCAGCGGTTCTTAGTATCCTCAAATGCTGAGAGGTAATGGATTGCTCAAGGTTCAGCGTATTGTAGATTTTATTGACGTTGCTAGATTCATTTTCATCAATAAACTGTAGAATCTTCATTCGAAGAGGGTGAGCTAATGCCCTTAATATTTCAGAAGACTCTTGTAGCTTTTCGTTGTTTATCACCGTTTTAAAATTTCCCATAGGTGTATTTGGTTTTGGAAAGGAAGACACTCGCCTACAAATATGCATTTTTTTTCTATATTCTCCAAGTTGACAAAATAGAAAATGCTGTAAAATCAGTTGATTTACAGCATTTTAATTTGTTATTCAAAAAAGAAGGGGGAGAATTATTTATCGGCCAGTTCTTCAACAAGGCGAGAAATGTGCGACAGTCTATCTTTGTCCAGAGAGTAGTAAATATATTTTCCCTCCCTCTCGGTAACTACTACACCGGCTCGTCTGAGGATTGCCAAATGTTGGGAAGCTACGGATTGTTCTAGTCGTAGTTTGATGTAAATATCAGTAACCGTCATGCGCTTATTTTCCTCAAGCAGGTCAATAATGCTTTGACGAAGTTTGTGATTAATTGCCCGAAGAACTAAAACAGCCTTTCGCAATTCTACGTAGTCTAGTTGTATGTCATCTTGTCCCTTCTTTAAGATAACAGTTTCGTTTTTTTGTTTTCTCATATTGATGTTTATTGTTTTGAAAAATAATTGTCTTGCCTAGTTGTTATCCAAAACTATACCAAAATTTGATATTAGAAAAAACAACAAGTGTAAACGCGTTGATTATTAACCAAAAATAATAAATTTAATTTTACTATTAAAAAAAAATTTTAATCTATTGATGTGGGTGATACGGAATAGGTGGTTGGTTTTTGTTTAATTAGTTGGTTTTCAGTCTGATTATATAAGTGGCAAATCAAAATTGCTTGTATAATAAATCTGTTCGGCCATTATAGACTAAGTGATTGAATACCTGGAATGAACGCAGGAAATAATGACCGAACTCAAAAAGATTTTTTATACCAATTTTTTTGCCTTACTACTTAAGTTACTGAGTAAAAAAGGATAAGGAATAAGGGAAGAGGAATTTTAATTAAAGTAATTTTTTGGGAGTCGTAATATTGGGCGCTTTAAGATATGTTGGAGTGAAGTATGCGGGGTCTGAAAATTGTTGGGATGCTAGTTTTTGGAGAGCAATATTAACAAGATTGCTTGCTGTACACCTAATATCTCTAAATATCGCACCAGGCTGGTCAAGAATTTCTGCAAACTTGGGTGATCCGTTTCCTGAAAATACAATTTTTCTTTCTTCACAAAAGAAGTTTTCAAAGGAATTCTGATCTAAAATTTCTGCTTGTAATCCCTTCACTTCCTGAAGGTTTTTATCAAAAATTGCGGTATATACCTCCATTCTTCGTGCATCAATCATGGGACAATAAAGGTAATCCGAAGCGTCATCTGGGTTTACAGATGCCCCTGCCAGTGATTGGAGGGTATCGACTACGATGAGCGGAATATCCAATCCGTAGCAAATACCCTTTGCGGTAGAACTTCCGATACGTAGAGCGGTATAGGAACCTGGTCCCGAGCTTATAGCTACTGCTGACAATTGGCTGAATGTCAATAGTTGATCTTCAAGTAATTCTCTGATTAATATATTGATCGCCGAAGCATGGGAGTAGGGTTTTACTTCTTCTTTAATACCAAGAATAACCCCGTCTTGGACAAGGGCAACGGAGCAAATTTCAGTAGCGGTTTCTATGGCAAGCAAAAGAGACATTGATGGGGTCTTGAGTCTTGAGTCTTGGGTCTTGGGTCTTGAGTCTTGGGTCTTGGGTCTTGAGTCTTGGGTCTTGAGTCTTGGGTCTTGGGTCTTGGGTCTTGGGTCTTGAGAAAATGTAATTTCCAAAGAATCATTATTAATTA